>JBAXBR010000037.1:0-15052 GCA_037141855.1 Actinomycetota bacterium
ATGTCGGTGTCGGTGAGATGCGTTGCGTGCACAGCGGTCATGTGTGGGCCAAGTAGTCCAACATTGTCGAGTACTTGCGTCGGCGCCATGCCTGTTGCCGCAACACACGCTGCGTTTTCTGCAGGCTGTTCGGAAACATGTAGGTGCACCACTTTGCCGTGGCGGTTAGCAACAACCTCTTCAAGTTCACGTGGGTGCACTGCGCGCACACTGTGCGGAGCCATGCCAACTGTCCAGCCGTCGCCACCTTCACCGAGTGCATCTACGCGGTCAAGCCAGGCGTCGATGTTGCCGTCAGAGAATCGCTTCTGTTCTGCAAGTGGTTCTGGCTTGTCAAGTGCTGCATGCAGGTACGCAACATCGAGCAATGCAATGCGAATTCCCGCACGTTGTGCAGCCTGCACCATTGCAAGACCCATTTCGTTTGGGTTCTTATATTTCGTGCCATCTGTGTTGTGGTGAATGTAATGGAACTCGCCCACTCCCGTAATTCCCGACAATGCCATTTCAGCAAACGTCATGGTGGCAAGTTCGCGGTACGTTTCTGGTGTTAAGCGGTTCGCAATTTCATACATCGGTGTGCGCCACGACCAGAAGTCACCAGTGCCACCATGCGTTCGGCCGCGCAATGCTCGGTGGAACGCGTGACTATGCGCATTCACCAGCCCTGGCATCACCACGCCAGCAATGGCAACATCGCCGTCTTGCTTTGTGGCGTTGTCTTCAACCGCGCTGATGACACCGTTTGACTCCGTGATGCGAACATTGGCTACAGCGTGCTCAGCACCCCGCCACGCCCACTGTGCGAAATAGGTGGTCATCAGTTCGGTTTAGCTCTCTCGCATTGGCAAGCGCACACCACGCTCGTCGGCAACATCGATTGCGCGTTGGTAGCCGGCATCGGCATGGCGAATAACGCCCATGCCCGGGTCGGTCAACAACACACGCGACAGCTTCTCGGCAGCCAAGTCGGTGCCATCGGCAACTGCCACCATGCCCGCATGAATACTGCGGCCAATACCAACACCGCCACCGTGGTGAATACTCACCCACGTTGCGCCTGCTGCCGTATTTACCAATGCATTCAGCAATGGCCAGTCTGCAATGGCGTCAGAGCCGTCAATCATGGCTTCGGTCTCACGGTATGGCGATGCAACTGAACCCGAGTCCAAATGGTCTCGACCAATCACGATTGGCGCTTTCAGCTGACCCTTGCGCACCATTTCGTTAAACCGAAGACCAAGGCGATGACGCTCGCCGTAACCCAACCAACAAATACGCGCAGGAAGACCTTGGAATGCAACGCGTTCTTTGGCCAAGCGCATCCACTTGTGCAAACCATCGTCGTCTGGGAATTCTTCAAGCACGGCTTTGTCGGTTGCCGCAATGTCTTCTGGGTCTCCAGAAAGCGCAACCCAACGGAATGGTCCGCGACCTTCGCAGAACAACGGACGAATATATGCAGGCAAGAAACCTGGGTAGTCGAACGCGCGGTCGTAACCACCAAGTTGTGCTTCGCGACGAAGTGAGTTGCCGTAGTCAAACACTTCAGCGCCCGCATCCATGAAGCCCACCATCGCTTGGCAGTGCGCTGCCATTGCTGCACGCGAGCGACGAATGAATTCTTCCGGGTTCTTCTTCAACATTTCTTTCGCTGCATCCTCACTGATGTCGTTTGGCAAATACGACAGCGGGTCGTGTGCGCTTGTTTGGTCGGTCACGATGTCGGCAGCAAAACCCATTTGCAACAACTTCGGAAACATGTCGGCGGCATTACCAACAACACCAACTGAAAGCCTGCGCTTTTCTGCTTTTGCTTTTTCACAACGTGCAACCGCATCTTCAAGCGAGTCGGCAACTTCATCTAGGTATCGCGTTTCAACGCGACGATTCACACGCCATGCATCAACGTCAATGCACAGTGCAACACCATCGTTCATGGTGACGGCAAGCGGTTGTGCTCCACCCATTCCGCCGAGGCCAGCAGTCAGCGTAATAGTTCCTGCGAGCGTGCCGTTAAATTTGCGGCGCGCAATTTCAGCGAAACACTCGTATGTGCCCTGCAAAATTCCCTGTGTGCCAATGTAAATCCATGAACCTGCGGTCATCTGGCCATACATGGTGAGACCCATGTGCTCTAGGCGACGAAACTCGTCCCACGTTGCCCATTCACCCACCAAGTTGGAGTTCGCCAGCAACACTCGCGGCGCCCACTCGTGAGTGCGGAATACGCCAACTGGTTTGCCCGACTGCACCAACATGGTTTCGTCTGGCTTCATGGTGCGCATGGTGCGCAACATGGCGTCGTATGCGTCCCAGCTTCGCGCGGCGCGTCCTGTCCCGCCGTACACCACTAAATCATCTGGTCGCTCGGCAACTTCTGGATCGAGGTTGTTTTGCAACATTCGATACGGAGCCTCAATCTGCCAGTTGGCACATGACAATTCGGTTCCGCGAGGGGCTATTACTGGGCGAGGTCCGGACATAAGGCTTCTAGTCTCGCCTATTGCCTAGCGTCGGGGCAATACGGCATGTGCGCGAGCAACCAGCCCTGGAATGACCGTGTAATCGCTTGCGCTTACGGCCACTGCCCCATCAATGCCAATGTCGGCTCGCGCAGTTGCCAATTCGGGGCGTGAAAATATTTCAAGCACTGCAGCCTGCAGCGCACCAAATTCTGCCGTGCGTATTTTTGAAACATGCATCGGCGTGGCAGGCACATGTGGACCGTTACCAATTACTCGAAGCCCATTCGTAAGTGATGGACGGTGTCGTTGTAGCAACTGGAACGTACCCGGGTCGATAGATGCAAAGTCGGCGCGCTTGTCTTGCAGGTACTGCAGGCTCTTGGCATGTCCTTCGCTTTCAACGTATGGCAACACATACGAAGCATCTGCGCCAAAGTCGCTCAACGCAACACCAAGACTGCACCAGCCACTCAAACTTTGCTGGTTGGTGATGACGGGTTGCAGTCCACCCACTTCACTCAGTGATGCAACGCCAAGTTCTTCGCGAGCAACAATCACCGTTCGGTACCAGCCACGCTCATCGCTAATGCCCGTCCACTTAAGTGTTGCCACGATGTCTACGTAGTCGTGCAGGTCTTCCACAAATGGCAAACCACATGACTGACTAAACAGCGTTGCGTCGTCTTTCCACATCTTCATCAAGTGGGCATGAATAGAACTTTCAGGAAACGACGCCTGCGATGCGTCACCAAGTTTCGAAAATGCTTCGCTCAGCGCGTCAAGTATCGCCTTCGTTGAAGACTGAACTTCAGGAAAGTCGTACATGGGCAGCGAATTGCTGCGCGTCATTTAGTCAGCCGCAACAAATTTTGCTTTTGCAAACACTGCGCGCACTCTGTCTTCGAAGTGCTCAAGTGGCAACGTGTCATAGCTCGGGTCAAATGCTTTCTGATCCCACTCGTCAGCAAACTTCGCCGCCAGGTCGTATGCAGGGTGACCTTCGTGCTTCGTGCGCGCATCGGGGTTCATGCCGAAGTGACCGTAGTAATGGCGCCCTTGGAAATCTTGATGCGCTTCAATCATGAAGTGCACTTCTGGTCGAACGTATGGCTTCAAAATTGCGGCAGCAATTGCCGGGTGGTTCGGCACGCTGATTGCCTTGCCAATGTCGTGGCACAACGCGGCAACCACCACTTCATCGTCTGCTCCTGCGCGCTCTGCCATGGTGGCAGTTTGCAACGCATGCGTCAGCTGGTCGGTGACAAATCCATCAACAATGACATCCATGCCGCGCAACATGTTCAAAATTCCTTCGGCTACGCGAGGCTGGTTTTTCGCAGTCTCTGCGCCGATGTTCAGCCATTCTTCTTTTGTCGACACATCCATGCTGGTGAAGGTTGCATTAGCCATGCACATAGTCCACCAGTGATTGGCGACGGAGTCAAGCGAAGAAGGTTCGGGGTGCGTTTTAGGCGTCGACGCGGTCGCCAGCAAGGCGCTTGCCCACTTTTTGCGTGCGGGCCATCTGCTTAAAGATGTTCTCGCGGGCACGCTCAGCCTCGTCACTCAGGCCGGTGATCTCTTCCAACTTCCAGTGGCGCCTAATGCACGGTTCAAGAATTTGGTCGTGGTGAATGAGCAAATCGTAAATGCCAACTTTGGCCACCGCTTTAGAAATGCGATCGAAGTCGGGAATACCCAAACCAGGCATTGCAAACGTGCTGACTGCACGGTCTAGACCAAGCACAGTTGCCGACGGGTCAACTTCGAATGCGGCAGCAGTGAGGTCGCGGTAAAACAAATAGTGCAAGTTCTCGTCGTTGCCCACGCGCGACATGATGTCGGTGCCAATTGGGTCGGTCATGAATTTTCCCGTGTTGCGATGCGACACTCGAGTGGCAAGTTCTTGCATGCTTACGTACGACAAAGCCTCAAATGCGTCTTGTGGCGCTGGCACCTGGCCAGAGCGAACCTGGATCATGCGAGCGCGCTCTAGCTGCACAGGGTCAACTGCGCGAGTAACCGTTAAATAGTCACGCATCACAATGCTGTGACGCCCCTCTTCAGCTGTCCAGTTGCGTGCCCATGCACCGAATGCAGAGTCGCTACCAAACAAGCGATCGATGTCGCGGAAGTAATACGGCAAGTTGTCTTCGGTAAGCAGGTTGATATACAACGCACCACGAACTGCTTCGTCAATGTCGCTGCCGGCAGCGCCAAAGTCGGCATCTTCTGGAACCCACTGGTGATTCGGATCAAAATCTTTGCCACGGCTGTACGGCACCATTTCGTGCGGAAACCATTCTTTGGCAACTCCCATGTGACGCTCATATAACTTCTCGGCAACTGGCTCGAGTTCAGCAATCAACGTGAGGTCTTTCATATGTCAACCTTACTCGCCTGTTTCTACCTGTAGTCGCCTCACCAAGCGTGCAAGTGGCTCACGGAAATCAGGCAACAGTTCAATACCTTCTGCAATCATCCTGCCGTTATGCAATACAGAGTTGGCCGGACGTTGTGCAGGACGCGGTGGTTGCAAGTCACTCGTGGAAATTGATTTCACCTTTGTTGCATCCATTCCTGCAGTTAGGAGTACCTCACGCGCAAACTCGTACCAACTGACCACGCCTTGGTTGGTGACATGCCAAATTCCGCCAAGCCCACTTGTTGCTATGTGCACAATTGCCCGCGCTGCATCATCAGCAAATGTTGGGTTGCCAATTTGATCGTTGACAAATTTCAGTTCGGGCATGGTTGCACCAAGTTTCAAGATGGTCTTCACCATGTTTGCGCCATGAAACCCACACACCCATGAAATGCGCACGATTGCGTCGTCTTTGCCCATTGCTTGCTCGCCCGCAAGTTTCGACGCGCCATAAGCGCTTTGTGGGTTTGGTGCGTCGTCTTCCTTGTACGGCGTTGGCTTGCTGCCATCAAATACATAATCGGTGCTGATGTACACCACGCGCGCTCCAACTACATGCGCAGCATCGGCAACATATTGCGACGCAGTTCCGTTGACCAACATCGCCTTGGCAACGTCGCCTTCGCATGCATCAACCGCGGTCCACGCAGCTGCGTGAATTACAACATCGGGTTGTGCTGAACCAATAGCAATGCGCACTGCTACTTCATCGGTGATGTCGAGTTGCGCATGCGTCGTGGCAATTGCTTCGTGCCCTGCTGCACGAATGGCATCAACAAGTTCGCGACCAAGCTGGCCACCTGCTCCGGTGACAAACAGCTTCATTACTTTTTGCCCTTGAGGGGCTCCCACCACCAGCGATTATCGCGATACCACTTCACTGTTTCTTCAAGGGCTTCATCGAGTGAGCGCTCGCGCTTCCAACCCAACTTGGCGATCTTGGCAATGTCTACCGAGTACCTGCGGTCGTGGCCTTTGCGGTCTTCCACGTATTGCACACTTGATTCGTCTTTGCCGTGCAGTGCAAGCAGCTTGTCGACCAACACGCGGTTGGCAGTTTCGTTGCCGGCACCAATGTTGTAGATCTCGCCAACATTGCCCTTTTCCAAAACCAAGTGCACGCCGGTGCAATGGTCGTCTACATACAACCAGTCGCGTTCGTTCAATCCATCGCCGTACAACGGAATCTGCTTGCCATCGAGCAAGTTGGTGGTGAACAACGGAATTGCTTTTTCTGGGTACTGGTACGGACCAAAGTTGTTGGTGCAACGAGTAACGGTTACTGGCAAGCCGTGTGTTGCGTGATACGACAACGCAATGAGGTCACTTCCTGCCTTGCTTGCCGAATATGGCGAGCGCGGCTCAAGTCCATCGGTTTCTTTCGACGAGCCAACTTCAACCGAGCCGTACACCTCGTCGGTGCCAATGTGCACTACGCGTTGCATGTCTAAACGTCGCGCGGCATCCATAATCACGTTGGTGCCAAAGCAGTTTGTCAGAATGAAGTCTTCGCTGCCCTCGATGGAACGGTCGACATGGCTTTCTGCGGCAAAGTGCACAACGGCATCGTGTCCGCGCATTGCGGCATCTACGTCGCCAGGTTGGCAAATGTTGCCCTTTACGAATGAGTAGCGCTTGTTGTCGTCAACATCTTTCAACGTAGACAAGTTGCCTGCATATGTAAGAGAATCGAACACGGTCACTTCGTGGTCGGTGTTGGCAAGCACCCAACGCACATAGTTTGAACCAATAAAGCCAGCGCCGCCGGTAACAAAAATCTTCATACGCTGAATCAGGTCCTGAGCGAAAAGTGCGGCTGAAACTGCGGGTCAATGTTTCCGCGAGTTGGGTTGTCTTGATCGCGCTTGCTCAAAATTGGATTCGCAAATCCCCAGTCGGCTTTCACTGCTGGGTCGTTGTACGCAAGGCCGCGCTCATCTGCTGGGTTGTAATAACTATCTACCAAATAGGTAATGGTCATGTCGGTAAGCGAAGCAAAACCGTGTGCAACACCTGGCGGAATGAAAATGCCGCGGTGATCGTGCGAGCCGTCTGCTTGTGTTCCCAAATCGATTACCTGAGTTGCGCCATCGGTTGGCGAACCCGTGCGCAAGTCGTGCAACACCACACGGCACGAACCATACGGCACGTACCAGTAGTCACTTTGATGTAAGTGATAATGCAAACCAACAACGCAACCTGCTTGGCGGTCACCGCGGTTGCCCTGAATCATTTCGCGGCCGAGTGGAAACCATTGGCGACGATACGTTTCAATAAAGAAGCCACGCTCGTCTTTAAACATTGCAGGTTCAACAATCTGCACATCTTTAATGACACTTGATTCAGTAATGACAGCCATTATTCAAGTTCTACTTTCGAGTCGTCGCCCAACATGAGGCGCAATGCGCGCGGCTTTTGCTCCGAACGTGTTACTTGCACGTCGCGACCAATGAGCGAATCGGTAAGGCGCTCAATGCCAACAATGCTCGAGCCGTCGAGTACCACGCTGTGTTCCATTTCGGAATGTTCAACTTTGCAATTGCGACCAAGCGACGTGTACGGCCCGATGTATGCGTGGTCAATAACTGAACCCGCACCAATGACTACTGGCCCGCGAATACGCGAGTTGCGGACAACCGCACCCTTTTCAATAACAACGCGTCCTTCAATTTGCGAAGCAGCATCAACGTCGCCTTCGTTACGTGGCTCCAACACTTCAAGCACCAAGCGGTTGCATTCAAGAAGTGGATCTTTCTTGCCGGTATCAATCCACCAGCCTTCGAGAACCTTGTGGTTCACCACGTAGCCCTGTTCAACAATCCATTGAATGGCGTCAGTAATTTCCAACTCGCCACGAGGCGACGGCTTAATTGCGCGCACTGCTTCGTTAATAGTTTTGTCAAACAAGTACACGCCAACAAGCGCAAGGTCTGACGGCGGGTTCTGTGGTTTTTCAACCAATCGAACAACGTGACCTTCTGCGGTTACTTCAGCAACACCAAACTGTCGTGGGTCTTCCACATGACACAACAAAATTTGTGCAGTCGGTGCTTTTGGTCCACCTGCTTTGCGTGCAGCTTCAAACTCGTCAACAAACTCATTCAGACCCTGCTCAAGCATGTTGTCGCCCAGGTACATCACGAAATCGTCGTCGCCCAAGAAGTCGTGCGCAATCAGTACGCAGTGCGCCAAACCAAGCGGTGCATCTTGCGGGATATACGTGACCTTCACGCCAAACTGTGATCCGTCTCCCACTGCTGCACGGATCTCTTTGCCCGTCTCGCCAATGATGATGCCGATCTCGCGAATGCCCGCTTTAGCCATGGCTTCGATGCCATAAAACAGAATGGGTTTGTTGGCAATTGGCACCAACTGCTTGGCGCTGGTGTGGGTGATGGGCCTAAGGCGCGTTCCCGCGCCGCCCGAAAGAATGAGGCCCTTCATAACGGGTCTATGTTAGGCGAACTAGCGTCAAACCCATGGCCGAACCGCTGCTTCATGCCTTTGCCAAGCCCACCAAGACCGATTTCATTCGCATTGTGCGCGGCAGTGGAGCCTTGCTGTGGGATGACAAAGGCAACGAGTACATCGATGCAATCGGGAGTTTGTGGTACAGCCAAGTTGGTCACGGCAATGCAGAAATTGCAGATGCAGTTGCGGATCAAATTCGCACACTTGAAACGTATTCAATCTTCGATCCGTTCACGAACGAGAAGGCCGAACAACTGGCTGCAAAGTTGGTAACAATCTCGCCGCTTCCCGACTCCCGCGTGTTTTTATGTGGCAGTGGATCAGAAGCAATTGATACGGCAATGAAACTTGCGCGAGTTGCGCATGTACAAGCAGGTCACCCAGAAAAAACCATTATCATTTCGCGCAACCGTGGCTACCACGGCACCAACTATGGCGGCACCAGCGCGCAAGGTTTGCCACTGAACAAAATTGGATTCGGGCAATTACTTCCCGAAGTAGTGCAAGTAGACAGCGACAACATTGAAGACCTCGCGTCATTCATGAAAGACAACGGCGCGCGTGTTGCGGCAATCATCACTGAGCCTCTGCAGGGTGCTGGTGGCGTGTACCCGCCGGCAGACGGATACTTAGAAGGCGCCCGCAAGTTGTGCGACCAATACGGTGCACTACTTATTTTTGACGAAGTGATTACTGGCTTCGGTCGTCTTGGCACGTGGTTCGCCGCCAACTATTACAACGTTGTACCCGACTTGCTGTGTTTCGCAAAAGGCGTGACCTCGGGTTATCAACCGCTTGGCGGAGTATTCGTAGGTCGCACTGCATTGAACGCACTTGAACGCGACCCCGATTTCTTTTTGCGCCATGGCTACACCTACTCGGGCCACTCGGCTGTGTGTGCCGCTGCGTTGAAGAACCTAGAAATTATTGAGCGCGACGGATTGATAGAGCGCGCGAAACATGTTGGTAAGCGTTTAAGCGATGGGTTGCGCTCACTCGCAGCAGATGGCATTATTGATTCAGTTCGCGGCGCTGGCGCAATTTGGGCCGCAGGTTTAAAGCCAGACCAAAACTGTTTGACTATTCGCGACACCATGATTAAGCGCGGAGCAATTGTGCGCTCGATCAACACAGACACCAACGCGTTTTGCCCACCATTCGTAATTACCGATCAACAAATAGACACTCTGCTCGACATTTTTGCCGCAGCAGCACAAGGAAAGTAGAACACCATGGGTCAACTCACTGGACAACGCGCATTCATTACTGGTGGCGCAAGCGGTATTGGTGCTGAAATGGCGCGTCGCTTCACCAAGGAAGGCGCAACTGTTGTACTTGCCGACCTAAATGACAAGCTCGGTAAGCAGGTAGCTGCCGAAGTTGGTGGCGAATACGTGCACCTGGACGTAACCAGTGCGAAAGCATGGGAGGAGCAATACGAAATTGATAACAACTTCGACATTGTCTGCCTCAATGCTGGAGTTTCTACCCATCAAAACGTGATCGGCGACCCTGCCGCCTACCCGCTTGAACGCGTTGACAACGACTCGTACTACCGCATTATGAGCATCAACGTAGATGGCGTGGTGTTTGGTGCGCGCGGAATTGTTCCTCACATGGTTGCCCGCAAGAGCGGACACATTTTGGTGACGGCTTCACTTGCAGGAATTATTCCTATTGCACCAGACCCTATTTATGGTCTGACCAAGCATGCAATGGTTGGCTTTGTGAAGAGCATGGGCCAAGCACTCGAGCCACACGGTGTGTGCATCAGCGCACTATGCCCTGGCTTCCTCGACACACCATTAGTAAGCGCGCAAGCTCGTGAGTTTGCTGCAGTCTTCAGCATGGGCGTTATGCCGGTAGAAATTGCAGGCGACTTGGCAATGCGTGCACTCTCCGAACGCATCAATGGTTCGCAATGGGTGGTTTCGTCCGGTTTCCCTATTACTCAGTACGTGCACAAAGACCCATTCGCAGGTTAAGTACGTGAGCAAACCAGAATTCAATCCGTTTAACCCAGAGTTTCGGGCGCACCCATACCCGTTTTACGACTCGCTGCGCACCCATGAACCTGTGCACACCACCGCATTCGGAATGGTGGTGCTCACTCGATACGACGACGTTTCGACAACGCTCAAGAGTGCAGACTTCAGCAGGGACATCGAAAAGTATTCAACGCAAGCGACGTCAGAATCGCGTCAGCGCAGGCGTGAAATGGATCGTAAACGCACCAAGTCGATTTTGAACCTTGACCCACCAGACCACACTCGCCTACGTCGCATTGTGTCAAAGTCCTTCACGCCAAGCGCAATGGAAAAACTTCGCGGCCGCATTGAGCAACTTGTCAACACTGTTCTCGACGCCGCACAAGAACGCGGATCCATCGAGCTCATTGACGATCTTGCATTCCCCGTTCCATTCCAAGTCATTTCAGACTTGCTCGCTATGCCTACCGAGCGTGCAGAAGAAATGCGCGAATGGTCACAAATCATTACGAATTCGCTAGAGCCAACTGCAACCGATGAAGAACTCGCTCAATCAGATGCCGCAATTGAACAGCTTGTCCCTTATCTCACTTCCATCATCGAAGATCGCCGAAAGAACCTGGGCGACGACATGTTGTCGAGCTTGATCACCGCCGAAGAAGCCGGTGACAAAATGACCACCGACGAACTGATGGCATTTCTTGTTCTGCTGTATATCGCTGGTCATGAAACCACTGTGAATCTCATTGGCAACTCAACTCTTGCGTTGTTGCGCCACCCCGACCAAGCTGCATTCGTACATCAACACGGACTCAACTCACAAGCAATTGACGAGTTGTTGCGCTTTGACGGTCCGGTGCAACACACCGTGCGTATTCCACTAAAGCCTGTGCAATACGAGGCACAAGGCAACACCTTCACCATCGAACCTGGAACCGTGGTGCTCACCTCCCTTGGCGCCGCGAATCATGACCCAGCGATATTTGATTCACCACACGAGTTACGCCTTGATCGCCCTAACTCGCATCGCCACATGGCATTTGCATCAGGTATTCACTATTGCTTGGGCTCGGCTCTTGCGAAACTGGAAACCGAAGTTGCAGTCGGATCGCTATTTCAGCGCTTCCCAAACATGGAAATCGTCGGTACGCCTTCGTGGCGCGATCGCCTCACCATTCGAGGCGTAAACCAGTTGCAACTCAGTCTTTCGTAAGGCGGGCGATCAAACTGCTGGTGTCCCAGCGCTTGCCGCCCAAGGCAACTATTTCTTCGTAAAACTTGTCGACCATTTCGGTCATCGGCAATTTCGCACCGTTGCGCTTTGCTTCGTCGAAACAAATTGCCAAGTCTTTGCGCATCCATTCCACAGCAAAACCAAATTCGAATTCGTCGCGAACCATGGTCTTTGCACGGTTTTCCATTTGCCACGACTGTGCAGCGCCTTTAGAAATGACGTCAACAACATCGTCTGGATTTAATCCGGCGCGCATAGCGAAGTTCAATGCTTCAGACAAACCTTGCGCAATACCAGCGATGCAAATTTGATTTACCATCTTTGCCAACTGACCAGATCCTGCATTGCCCAGTAACTGACAACGCTTTGCATACGCATCGATAATTGGGTTCACGCGGTCGAATGATGCTTGATCATTGCTTCCGCACATGACGGTGAGCTGACCATTTTCGGCACCTGCTTGACCACCAGAAACTGGGGCATCAACAAACCCTGCACCAACTGCAGCACACGCGTCGGCGAGTTCGCGCGCAAGTGTTGCCGATGCCGTGGTGTGATCTACAAGTACTGAACCAGCCTTCAAACCCGCGAGCACGCCATCATCGCCAAACACCACCGAGCGAACGTCGTTGTCGTTACCAACACACATGAACACGATGTCGCTTTGTTGCGCAACTTCGCGCGGAGTAAGAACGCGCGATCCACCGTGCTCTGCTACCCACGCATCGGACTTACTTGTTGTGCGGTTGTACACCACAACGCTGTGACCGGCTTTTGCAAGGTGGCGAGCCATAGGCCCACCCATAATTCCTAAACCGACGTAGCCAACGTTTGCCACGACTACTTCTTTTTCGCTACAGCCTTAGCGGGAGCTTTTGCAACTTTGGCAACCTTCGCTGCCTTAGCAACTGGCTTTGCTGCTTTAGCAACTGGCTTTGCTGCATCTTTGGCAACTGCTTTTGCAACAGGCTTTGCATCGTCCTTAGGAATCTGCTTCACAATCTTTGCGCCCTTCGAAGGCTTTAACACACCTTGCTCGAGTGCTGCGTCGAGCCATACTTCTGCAGCATCAGTTGAAACTTTCAGCGCGGGTGAAATTTCTGAAATCAAGTTGATTCGTGCACGGTCGTACATAGTTTTTTCTGCTGCTGACAATGCACTATCGCGGTCGCGAGCAGCCAAGTTACGAACCACTTCAGCAACTTGATACACGTCGCCACTCTTCAACTTTTCTTGGTGGTTCTTAAAACGACGTGACCAGTTAGCTGGAACGCGTGGGTCAGCCTTTGAAAGCACTGAGCGCAAGTCTTCAAGTTCAGACTTCGATACCGGCGGGCGCACACCAACTTGGTTCGCCATTGCGGTAGGCACCGAAAGGGTCATCTCGTTGATGACGGTCTTCAAAATGAGGTATTCCTGGACCGAGCCAAAAGCCTTCATGCGCTTGATTCCATGGACAATGCAGGCACCGTGCTGCGGGTAAATGACGGTGTCACCTTTTTTGAATTTCACTGAAGCGACCTCTCTACAGACTGACCCCGAAAGGATAGGCGTTCAGAGCCCTTAACCCACAATGCACGCGATATTTACACACTTATCTGCATTTGCGCCCCCGGTAGGAATCGAACCTACGACCTACGGATTAGAAGTCCGCCGCTCTATCCAACTGAGCTACGGGAGCAATCTGCTTGCTCAAATCTACCGTCCGCCCAACTACCGTTTAGCCGTGCGTTCACGACTGTTAGTGCTGTTTGCGGCAGTTTGTTTTGCCACAACTGGCACATCGCGTGCGCTTGGCCCAGACAGTGCCACTTCGCTTGGTGTGGCAGCCATCAGGTTCATTGTTGGTGCCATCGCATTATTCGCTATTACTGCACTTGTCCGTAAGCCACATGTCACCACGGTTTCTTTACCCCTCTATATATGGATGATTGCTGGCTTCGGCCAGGCCATGTATGGAGCAACATTTTTCGCCGCCGTGCACGAAACTGGCGTAGCCATCGGAACGGTTGTTGCTCTTGGCTCGGCGCCAATTCTGACTGGTGTGTTGTCGGCGGTGCTCTTTCGATCAATGCCTAGTCGCACGTGGCTGCTGGCAACTTCCGTGGCCATAGTTGGCATGGCACTCATCGTGCTGTCCGGAGATGACGCGAACGTTTCAGTACCTGGAGTGATGTACGCACTTGGTGCTGGATTGGGTTATGCGCTGTTCGCAATAGCCAGCAAACGCATTGTCGAATCTGGCATAACGAGCGATGTTGCCATGTCACGTGTTTTTGGTATTGCAGCGATCATGCTGGCGCCAGCACTGGTTTTTGTGAATACCGATTGGGTACTCACAGCAGGAGGAATTTCACTTGGTCTGTGGCTCGGAATCGTCACCGTGGCACTTGCGTACTGGGCATACGCAAGCGGGCTCGCGCACCTAGAACCGCGTGAAACCACCATGATCACATTGGCTGAACCAGTTGTTGCCACCATTCTTGGAGCCCTCGTTCTGGATGAGCGTCCAGCAACACTTGCGTGGCTCGGCATCATCCTTGTCATCGCTGCACTTGCCTATGAGTCAAAGTCGGCGCACACATAGGTACATGACATTACCCACAAAAGTTATACCATCAGTTATACCGTTTTGTTATGATTACGAAATGGCACAAAAAGTTGGACCCAAGGGTCAAGTAGTTATTCCAAAGAAGTTTCGCGACGAACTTGGAATTGAGCCGGGTGACAAGGTCGTTGTTTCACTTTCTGAGAATGGTGTACTCATTCAGTCTGTGCACACAACCAAATCTCTACGTGGCATGTTTGCAGGCTCTGGCATGCTCAAGATGTTGATGGATGACCGTCGCAATGAGGCTCGATGAATATTTGTCTCGACTCATGGGCGGTAATCAATTGGCTTGAAGATGGGCCTTCTGCTTCTGCCGTAGAAAAAACAATTCCATCTCGCCCAGTGATCAGCCTTGTCAATGTTTGTGAAGTTCTGTACATCCTCTCCCGAAAACATGGAGATAAAGCCATCCAGCATGTTCTCCCAGCTCTACGCCAAAACCTTGCATTCATTGAAGTTGATGAAGAACTCACACTTTCTGCGTCACGAATCAAGGCTGCACACAAAATGGCTCTAGGCGATGCATTTTGTGTCGCAACTGCACTCGCCAATAACGCCAAAATTCTTACAGGCGACCCTGAAATCATCAACGCAAAGGGCAATTGGAAAGTTCAGGATCTACGCTAAATACGTGATTTTGCACTTGTTGTCGCGCGAAAGCTGGGCCGATGCTCAAGCACGCGGACAACTTGTCGCTCCATCAGTTGAAACCGAAGGCTTTGCTCACTGCTCAACCGAACACCAAATGGTTGATGTGGCCAACAAGTACTATCGCGGTGCACACAACATGGTGTTGCTCAACATTGACCCAACGAAACTCACAAGCCAAATGAAATTTGAACCACCTGCACACAT
>JBAXBR010000038.1:0-15032 GCA_037141855.1 Actinomycetota bacterium
GTGATGGGCCGAGACGCAGGTTGGATAGCCCTACATGCAGGTATCGCTGGTGGGGCCACCGCCATCGTGGTGCCCGAAGCCCCATTCGACATTGTTGAACTGACCAAAATTGTGAAACGTCGTCACGACAACGGACGGTATGCGTCAATTGTTGTCGTCGCCGAAGGCGCGAAGCCAAAGGCGGGCACGTTAGAAATTCCACCACCGGTAATCGATAAAAACGGTCACGCTTACAACGGCGATGTCTCACGCGTGATTGCCAGCGAACTTGAAGCACGCACAGGTTACGAGTCGAGGTTGGTGCAACTTGGACACGTGCAGCGCGGTGGAACTCCAACGAGCTACGACCGTGTGCTGGCAACACGATTTGGCCTTGCCGCAGTTGATGCGTGCGTGAACAAGGAGTTTGGTCAGATGGTGGTGTTGCGCAGTGGAGAAATTAAACGGGAGTCAATGAAAGTAACGAGTGGAAAAACTCGCCCCATTAATTTGGATTTATACAACGACGTAGTTGCGTCGTTCGTTGGCTAACGCAAAACGCTAGATCAGTGAGGCGGACCGAATTGTCGGTCGCCTGCATCGCCGAGTCCTGGAACGATGAATGCTTGTTCATTGAGTCGTTCGTCGATTGATGCAGTCACAATGTGCAAGTCCATTCCGGACTTTTCGAGATACGCGATTCCTTCTGGTGCGGCAAGCACGCAGGCAATGGTGATTGGCTGAGGGGCTCCGCGTGCCGCAAGAAGTTTGCATCCGTATTCAAGCGAACCACCGGTTGCAAGCATCGGGTCGAGCACGATGCAGTGGCGACCGTCAAGGCGCGATGGAAGTTTTGCTACGTACTCACTTGGCTGATGTGTTTCTTCGTCGCGCTGCACGCCAACTACTGCAATGTCGGCATCGGGCAGTAGTTCCATTGCGGCTGGCAACATGCCAAGACCCGCACGAAGAATTGGCACGAGCACAGGTCGTTGCGAAATTTTAATTCCATCCGTTTCGGCAAGTGGAGTAGTCACGCGGACTTTTGTTGTTGGTACATCGCGCAGTGCTTCGGCAATGACGACGAGAGATAGTCGACGCATTTCCGCACGAAAGAATTGGTTCGACGAATTTTGGTCTCGAAGATGTGTGAGTGCTTCAGCGACAACAGGGTGATCAACAACGGTGACTTTTACGGACATGTACCTATCTTTGCCGATGGGTAGAGTTTTGACCAATGTCGAATCAATTGCGAATTCAACTGGCACACAGTCCTGCCGATGCCGCGTTGATTTCGCAGGTCTTTGATGAGGTTTGGTCGGTAAAGACCATGGTTTCTCCCGAGATCATTGTGGCATCGTTGCATAACGGGGCCTATGGGTCGGTGGTGTGGGACGGCGATTCACCAGTGGCGGCAGCGTTTGCCATTGTTGGAAAATCTCTCACCAAACAGGCAGGCGAATTGAACCTGCATTCTCATGCTGCTGGCGTTGTTCAGTCGCATGCAGGACAGGGCATTGGCACCGAATTGAAAATGCATCAATGGCAGTGGGCTCGTGAAAATGGTTTTGCCACCATCACGTGGTCGTTCGACCCGTTGGTGCGACGAAACGCTTGGTTCAACATGGTGAAACTTGGCGCGAACGTAACGAACTATTACCAAAATTTTTATGGCGAACTAGATGATGGAATAAATGCCGGCGAACAAAGCGATCGCGTGTTGGTGCAGTGGCAAGTGTTGGCAGCAGGCGTGCCGCAATCGCTGGAAGTGGTGAAAGAGCAATTTGGCGACGTAGTGATTGCAACGCCAGAAGATATTGAGTCGCTACGTAAGACCAATAAAGCCGAGGCCCAAGTGTGGCGTGCTCGGCAACGCGAAGCCTTTGAAGAAGCTATTGAGGCCGGGTACTCGGTGCGAGGATTGAATGCAGAGTTCTCATATGTCTTGAGCAGGGGATAAGTCATGATCCGCAGAATTGAAATCGTGCGCGCTCACATCAACTTGGTGTCGCCGTTTCGCACATCGTTTGCAACAGAAGTAGATCGAGACTTGTTGTATGTGCACGTTGTGGGTGACGACGAAGAGGGTTGGGGAGAGTGCGTTGCAATGGCCGCACCGTTGTACTCGTCTGAATATGTAGACGGTTGCGAAGAGGCAATGAAGCGTTATTTGATCAAAATGGTGACGTCGACAACAACTGCGGAAGAATTTGTGCAGAAGGCGTCGGTCATTCGCGGCAACTTCATGGCTAAGGCAGCTATCGAAGCAGCACTGTTGGACTATCAATTGCGCAAAGCCAACATGTCGCTCGCAACGTTTCTCGGTGCAACACAAACAAAAGTTGCATCGGGAGTGTCGGTGGGAATTCAGCCAACGATTGACGATCTGTTGCGAGTGGTTGCTGAATATCGCGCAGATGGGTACGTGCGCATCAAATTGAAAATTGAGCCAGGTCTTGATATTGATCGCGTACGCGCAGTGCGTGAAGCATTCGGTCCAGATATGTTGCTGCAGGTGGATGCCAATGCTGCGTACACCGTTGACGATGCCGCGCACCTAGCCAAGCTTGACGAATTCAACCTGTTATTGATTGAGCAACCATTGCCCGAAGAAGACATTGTTGGCCACGTGGAATTGAGCAAACGTGTTGGAACACCAATTTGCTTAGACGAATCCATCACGTCATACGACGTTGCGCGCGGAGCAATCGACATCAATGCGTGTTCCATTATCAACATCAAGCCGGGACGCGTTGGTGGGTACTTGGAATCAAAACGCATTCACGACTTGTGCGTGTCGCGCGGAATTCCCGTGTGGTGTGGAGGAATGTTGGAAACCGGCATTGGCCGTGCCGCAAACCTTGCCCTCGCTGCACTTCCTGGGTTCACGCTTCCTGGCGACACTTCTGCTTCAAAGCGCTACTTCACACAAGATGTAACAACGCCATTTGAATTGGTGGATGGATTCATCGACGTGCCAAACACCGTGGGTATTGGCGTGCGACCAATTACCGAAATTCTTGGTGCGATGACTTCGCGTGTCGACTCGTACGCAATTACGAAATAACGCGTACGCCTAAAGCATTCATGAACTGGTCGGAGTGACAGGATTCGAACCTGCGACCCTCTGGTCCCAAACCAGATGCGCTACCAAGCTGCGCCACACTCCGCTAACTGATTCATCCTAGCGATGGCAAGTGAAATACAGGCGAGAGAAAACTATGCGCGCTTTGCAGCACGAGCCAAGCGACGAGCAGTTTTGCCAATCGGTTGTAAGTGACGATGGTCGAGATCGCCAATTTCGGTGCCATTTGTAAAGCGCACGCGATAACGAAGCCAGTTGAAGCCGTTGGCCAAGATGACCTTGCCCTCCGTGCCAATGGGAAGACCATCAACTTCGGCGGTGAGGGAGACCTTGTCGCCCATCTTGAGGTTGATCTGGCCCTCATGGGGCGTTGCGAGTGCATGGGGCTTCCACGAGGCTGTCACGAATGCAAAGGGTACACTTTGCGCCCTGTGAAAACCATTATTGAGACCCTCGAGGGCAACAAAGTCAAAGTGTCGGTGGAAATTGACGAGGTCGAGTTTGACCGCAATATCGACCAGGCATTCCGCAAAATTGCTAAGGAAGTTCGTATCCCAGGCTTTCGCCAGGGCAAGGCACCACGCCAGTTGCTCGAGGCACAAATTGGCACAGGGGCTGCACGCTCACAAGCCATTCAAGATGCCGTACCCGAGTACCTCTCGCAAGCAGTGCGCGAGAACAAGATCGACCTCATTGCAACACCTTCTATAGAAGTGACGAAGGGTGAAGTTGAGGGCGTTGTTGGTTTCGACGCAACGTGTGAAGTTCGACCTGTTGTCACTGTTGGCGGATACAAAGGTTTGCGTGTTGAGCTTCCGTCAATTGAAGTGAAGGACAGCGAAGTAGACGATGCAGTTCGCAGCGAGCAATCACGTCACGGCAAGTTGGAAGACGTTGATCGCGCAATTGCAAAGGGCGATCATGTTTCGCTCGACCTCAGCGGTGTTCGTGAAGGTTCGCCAGTTCCAGGACTCAACGTTGAAGATTGGGCTTACGAAGTTGGCAAGGCTTGGGTATCGCCAAGTTTCGACGACAAGTTGATCGGCGCAAAAGTTGGCGACAAAGTTGAATACACCGAAGCACCAAACGGCACTACGGAAGATGCAGAGATGACCGTTGTTGTAAAAAAGGTGCAAGAGATGAAGCTTGAAGACCTCACCGATGAGTGGGTGTCCAGCCATGTTGCAGAGTTCGACACAGTTGATGCTTGGAAGACTGCATTGCGTAAGCGTCTTGAGGACATGAAGCTGAATCAGACTCGCGGCGTGTTTGTAGACCGCACCACTACAGCTCTTGCCGCGTTGGTTGAAATTGACTCGCCAGAAGCCATGATCAATAGCGACTTGCAGTCACGAGTACGTGGCACTGTTGAACAGTTTCAGGCACAGGGCATTGCGCTGGAGCAATGGTTATCAGCAACTGGTCAATCAACGGAAACATTCATTGAGTCGTTGCGTGGTGAATCTGAAAAAGCAGTGAAGATCGATCTTGCATTACGTGCGGTAGCGCTTGCTGAAGGTTTCGAAGCTGATGCAGACGACCTTGAAGCAGAGCTCACTCGCATTGCAACTCAAGCCGGACGCAAGTTGGCGCAAGTACGCAAGTTGTACGAGCAAAACGATGCAATCGCCGAGCTCGAGGCACAGATTCGCAAGTCGAAGGCTGTGGACTGGCTGTTGCGTAATTCAACCCTCGTTGACGTTGACGGAAACTCGATCAGCGCAGACACCTTGTTTGGTGAGGAAGACGGCGAAGAAGCCTAAAACTCGCGTAATTGCAGCGAGCAGTGGGCAAGTGCCACACCTAATTGACGCAAGGGCGTGAGCCCCCGCAACTATCATCGTCTCCAGAAGGTTCGCCCTGAGGAGATGCACCATGCGTGAAAACAATGTGATGCGGAATTACTACATTCCGTCTGTCACCGAGACAACTAGCCGTGGTGAGCGCACGTCCGACTTGTACAGCCGTCTGTTGAAGGAAAACATCATTTTCCTCGGCACACCAATCGATGACACCATCGCCAACTTGATCTGCGCACAGCTCATTCACTTGGAGAGCGAAAACCCAGACAAGGACATCAGCATCTACATCAACAGTCCTGGTGGAGACATCACGGCGCTGTTCGCAATTTACGACACCATGCAGTTCATTAAGAACGACATTGCCACCATCTGCTTGGGTCAGGCCGCCTCCGCTGCCGCAGTATTGCTTGCCGCGGGCACGAAGGGCAAGCGTCTTGCGCTTCCACACGCACGAGTGCTGTTGCATCAGCCGTATGGCCAAGTTGGCTATTCGCAAGTCACCGACTTGGAACTTGCAGCGCGTGAAATTTTGCGCATGCGTGAGCTGCTCGAAGAAATTTTGTCGAAGCACACAGGCCAAACCATCGAACGTATTCATGGCGATACCGATCGCGACTTCACGCTTGAAGCACAAGCAGCGCTTGACTACGGAGTGATTGACGAAATTATTACTTCGCGCTCTATGACCGACCGCTCCGGCCCGATTCGCTGAGGCTCGGTTAACTACTCATGGCAAAGTTCGGCGACACCGCAGAATTAGTGAAGTGTTCGTTCTGCGCAAAGTCGCAGAAGCAAGTGAAGAAACTCATAGCTGGTCCTGGCGTGTATATCTGCGATGAATGCATTGACTTGTGCAACGAAATTATCGATGAAGAGTTCACCCAAACTCCAACAGTCGGCGTTGAAGAACTTCCAATCCCACGCGACATTCGCGCATTTCTCGATGAATACGTAGTCGGGCAAGATCAAGCCAAGAAGGTTCTCGCAGTTGCAGTGTTCAATCACTACCGACGCATTCGGCACAAGTCCACGAGCACTCGTAAAGATGAAGTGGAATTGCAAAAGAGCAACATCTTGCTGCTTGGTCCAACTGGTTGCGGCAAGACCCACATGGCGCAAACACTTGCCAAGTTGCTGAACGTTCCGTTCGCTATTGCTGACGCAACTGCGCTCACCGAGGCCGGCTATGTCGGTGAAGACGTTGAAAATATTTTGTTGAAACTGCTTCAGGCTGCTGACTTTGACGTAGCTCGCGCAGAAACCGGCATTGTGTACATTGACGAAATTGACAAGGTCGCCCGCAAGAGCGAGAACCCATCAATTACGCGCGATGTTTCAGGTGAAGGCGTACAACAGGCTCTGCTCAAAATTCTTGAGGGCACTGTCGCAGCTGTTCCGCCACAGGGTGGTCGCAAGCATCCGCATCAGGAATTCATACAAATTGACACCACCAATGTGTTGTTCATTGTTGGTGGCGCGTTTGCAGGACTCGATTCCATTATTGAGCAACGCATTGGCCACAAGGGTGTGGGTTTCCACGCAAATGTGCGTTCAAAAGCCGAAAAAGATCCAGGCGAATTGTTTGCACAAGTGCTTCCTGAAGACTTGCAGAAGTTCGGCATGATTCCAGAATTCATCGGTCGTTTGCCGATGATCGGTGCAGTGCACAGCCTTGACAAGCAGGCGCTGATTCAAATCCTCACCGAGCCAAAGAACGCGCTACTGAAGCAATACCAAAAGTTCTTTGAGTTTGAAGATATTGAATTGGAAATAACGCCAGATGCCATGGTGGCAATTGCTGAACAGGCTTTGAACCGAGGCACCGGTGCCCGCGGATTGCGAGCAATTCTTGAAGAAGTGTTGCTGAACACCATGTATGAATTACCTGGCCGTACCGATGTGGCGAAAGTGATTGTGGATGTGGATGCAGTGGTAAGCAAAGCTGACCCAACCATCGTTCCTCGTTCGACACGCGTTGCCCGCCAGCGCCGCGCCGCTTCCTAGCCCGTAGTCTCGCCGTTATGAATTACGCCGAGGCGCTTGTCTATTTAGACGAGCACGCAAGCTACGAAAAAACTGGACGAGTCGAATCGCCTTCGCTCGACAACATTTCGGCGTTCATGGATGTGATGGCACATCCTGAATTGAGTTACCCGGTTATTCACGTAACAGGAACAAACGGCAAGGGTTCGACCACTCAGATCATTACGAAGTTACTGATGGCTCACGGTTTGCATGTTGGTACCTACACAAGCCCGCACCTTGAACACTTGACTGAACGTATTTCTCGCAACGGTGTTCCCATTACCCAGGAAGCATTTGCCGAGTGTGTTGCTGCAATTGCTGATGCCGAAGTTATTTCTGGGGTACGACCAACTTATTTTGAAATCGTCACCGCTGCAGCTTTTCGGCATTTCGCGGACGAAGCAGTTGACGTTGCAGTGATTGAAGTAGGCATGTTGGGAAGATGGGACGCCACCAATGTGGTGCGGTCTGAAGTTGCGGTCATTACCAACATTGCACTCGATCACATGGAGTTTGCTGGGCCGACGCTTGCTGATATTGCTTTTGAAAAGGCAGGAATTTCAAAAGAGAACAGTTCGCTTGTTATCGGTGATATCAACCCAGATTTAGATTCCGTGTGGGCGAATACTCAGGCAGCCAAGAAGTTGCAGCGCAACGAGGATTTCGATTGTGTCGACAACGAACTAGCGGTGGGAGGGCGACTCCTGGATGTGCGTACTCCGCGTGCCATGTATCAAGAATTGATGTTGCCGCTACACGGACAACATCAAGGCGATAACGCAAGTATTGCGCTGATAGCAGTAGAAGAGTTTTTTGACGCACAATTAGACGTCGATGTTGTGCGCGAAGGTTTTGCGATGGTGGAAATGCCTGGACGTTTTGAGGTGCTTGGTCGCCAGCCGCTTGTTGTTGTTGACGGTGCGCATAACCCGGCTGGTGCAGATGTGTGTGCACAAGTTTTCTTCGATGATTTTTCCCCTGAAGGTCGTCGAATTGCCGTGGTGGGACAGTTGATGGGGCGCGACCCAGAGCTATTGCTTTCAGCATTGCGAATTGATGAGTTTGATCTCGTTGTGTGTTGCACGGCGCCTTCTCCACGCGGCATGAGCGGCGAACAAATTGCACAGAGTGCTCGTTCGATGGGATGCGATGAAGTAGTGGTCTGCGAAACGGTAGAAATGGCGTGTTCACGAGCGCTCAAGGATGCACGCGCCGAAGATGCCGTATTGATTGCGGGATCTTTGTATGTAGTAGGTAGTGCGCGAACCTATTTACGGCGTAACCTGTAGTCCGTGAGCAACAGAACCCTCGTCCTCCTTAAGCCAGATGCAGTTGAACGCCAATTGGTGGGCAGCATCGTTTCCCGTTTTGAGACCAAAGGCCTCAAGATCGTCGCAATGGAATTGCGCACGCTTGACGCAGCAATTTTGGAGCGCCATTACGAGGAGCACAAGGGCAAAGGCTTCTATGCCGAGCTCGTGTCGTTTATGTCGCGTGGTCCAGTAGTGGCCATGGTCATTGAAGGTCCTGAAGATGCCTGGGAAATTTTGCGCAACATGATGGGTGCAACAAACCCACGGAATGCAGCACCAGGAACGATTCGCGGCGATTACGGCACACTGTTCACCGAAAACCTCATTCACGGAAGCGACTCTGCAGCATCTGCAGCCCGTGAAATTGGTATCTTTTTCCCAAACCTGTAGGCGTTAGGCGCTCGTCGCCTGCTGAGGAGACCTAATACATGGCTGGTGGAGGCTCACTTTCGTTGGGGCGTGATATCGCCATCGACCTGGGTACCGCAAACACGCTGGTGTATGTCAAAGGTGAAGGCGTTGTCCTCAACGAACCAAGCACTGCGGCAGTAGACAGCCGCACTGGTCAGTTGGTTGCAGTTGGTTTTGAGGCCAAGCGCATGTGGGGCCGTGCACCGCAAAACATTCGTCTTGTGCGTCCGCTTAAAGACGGTGTCATTGCCGACTTCGATGTGTGCGAAAAGATGCTGCGCTTTTTCATTCAAAAAGTACACACCAGCAAGTGGAATAAACCACGCATGATTATTTGCGTGCCCTCCGAAATTACTGGGGTAGAAAAGCGTGCGGTGCAAGACGCCGCTGAATTTGCTGGCGCACGCAGGCCGGTGTACATCATTGAAGAGCCGATGGCCGCCGCAATTGGTGCTGGCTTGCCCGTTCACTTGCCGAGCGCAAACTTGATTGTTGATATTGGCGGTGGAACCACGGAAGTTGCAGTTATTTCCATGGGTGGCATTGTGACTGCGCATTCAGCGCGCGTTGCAGGCGACGAATTGAACGACGCCATTGTGGCCATGTTCCGCAAAGAGTTCTCGCTAGAGATTGGTGAGAACACCGCAGAAGAAGTGAAGTTGCAACTTGGGTCTGCATGGCCACTTGCAGAAGAGTTAACCGCTGACGTTGGCGGCCGAGATTTGAACTCTGGTCTTCCGCGCACGCAAGTAATTACCAGTGAAGATGTTCGCGCTGCACTCGATGAGCCAGTTGGCACGATCATCGCGGCAATAAAAACCACACTTGAGCGCACACCTCCAGAACTTGCTGCCGACATCATTGGCCATGGCCTGGTGTTGTCGGGTGGAGGAGCATTGTTGGCTGGCTTGAGCGAACGAGTTACCTACGAGACCGGGATCCACGCATATTTGGCGCCGGAGCCGCTGTATTCCGTGGTGCTTGGTTGCGGACTGACGCTGGACAACATCGAAGCGATGAAGGGTCTGACAACACAGACCTCATTCGACTAGGTCGTATTGGTACACGACTGTGTCTGCGATTTCGGCAAGACGTAAAAGGGCGATCGCGCTTCTTTCGCTGACCTCAATCATTCTCGTCACGCTTGATTTACAGGGAAGCGCATCAACATCGGTGTTGCGTGGAACCTTCGGTGTATTTTTTCGTCCCGTTGAAGGTGTAACGCGCGTTATTTCGCGGCCGGTGAGTAACGCCTGGCACGGCATTACTCATTACAACGAAGTGACAAAAGAAAACGACTTGCTGCGCGAAAAGATTGCTCAGCAAGAAGGCGCAGCAGTTGCTGCCGCTGCTTCGGTTCGGTTGTCGCAAGAACTGTTGGCGCTCAATGGTTTGCCAACACTTGCTGGTATCAACTCGGTGAGCGCACAGGTGATTGGTGATTCGCCTTCTAACTATTCGCAAAGCGTTGAAATCAACCAGGGCAGCGATAGTGGAATAAAAGTTGGCATGCCCGTAATGAATGCCGCTGGCCTCGTTGGGAAAATCACCAAGGTGTACCCACGGCGGTCAATTGTGATGTTGATTACCGATCCGGAATACGCGCTGTCGGTAAAGGTCATCAATAATCCTGAAGCATCTTCACCGATTAAAGACCCTGAAGCATCTGCATCAACGTCGACAACCACCACAACAACGACAACGATTCCGAAGCCGCAAGTGACGTCAAATATTCCTGGGTTTACACCCGGAACCACGACCATGCCGCTCACCACGGTGAACGTGACAGTTAATGTGCCATCGCTTACGCCAACTTTGACCGTTCCTTCAAACGGAGCCTTGCCAGTGCGCGAGACGGGAATACTTGAAGGTCGTGGACCATCGAGAGTTCCAATTGTTCGATTTATCGATAGCGATCAACGGTTCGGAACAATTCTTCCTGGTGCACCGATCGTGACTTCGGGTGGATCGCTCAGCCTCGCCCCGCCAGACATCGTGGTGGGAACAGTGTCGAAAGTAACTGACCGATTGGGAACCGCGGGTCCAATTTTGGAAATAAATCTTGTTGCAGATCTCACGAATCTTTCGTTTGTTCGCATTCTGCTGTATCAGCCAATCACTGAACGGGCAAAGCCGTGAGTATTCGGTTAATTAGGTTTATTTCTTCACGTTGGACACGGCTGGTGCTCGTTGCATCAGTGTTGCTCGGTTTTCAAACGACACTATTCAATGACATGCGACCATTCGGTGTGATGGCACAAGTCATGGTGCTGTTTGCCGCTTGCGCGGGAGTGATCTACGGCGCAGAAATAGGAGCAGTAGCCGGGTTGATCATTGGTTTGATGTACGACTGCGTGCTCACAACGCCACTTGGATTGGCTTCGCTTGTACTTGGGGCAACTGCGTTTATTGCAGGGGCATTTCCATATTTCGTGCGCGATTCGAGTTGGTGGAACAAAGCAATTGCAGTAGCTGTTGCTAGCGCAATTGGAGAAATATTGTTTCCCGTTGCACAAGCACTTGTTGGGCTTGGAGGATGGGTGCAGTGGCGAGTGATTGGTGTGGCTTTAGTAGTTGCATTTTTTAATTTGTTACTCGCTCCAATAATCATGCCGGTGGTTCGCTGGACGCTTAAAGAAACCTTGGTTGGGTAGCTACAACGATGCCACCTAACAATCAGTCACGTCGCTTGCTTTCACTGGGCATTGTGGCGCTGGTGCTGATGGGAACACTGACTGCACGAATGTGGTTTCTGCAAGCAGTAAAAGCAAAGTCGAATGAACAAATTGTTCTTTCTGTTCGCACGCGAACGATTCGTTTGTATCCAGAGCGCGGCAGAATTTTCGATGCAAAAGGCCGCGTGGTTGCCGACAACAAGCGCGTGTTGACTGCCACGATTGATCGACAAGTAATTCGTGACCCCCAAGATCGGTTGCTGATGTTCCAGCGCTTGTCTGGGCCATTGCAAATTTCTGTCGAAGGATTATTCAAGCGATATGAAGACAAGCGATTCGGGCCGCTTGAAGCGCTTCCGTTAAAGGAAGACATCTCTGAAGAGACTGCTCAGTTTTTGGTGGAACGATCGGAGGATTACCCGGGCATTTACATTCGTGAGGACTGGAAACGCAACTATCCATACGGCGCAATTGGCAGTCATGTCATTGGCTATATGGGTGCGATTTTGGAAAAGAATCTTGCGTACTACCGGTCGATTGGCTATGACCCGAATGAGCGCGTTGGTGGTTATGGGGTTGAGCAGTCGTACGAGACCGTCTTGCGAGGAACTCCGGGTTACGTTCGTTACGAAGTAAACGCTCAAGGAAAATTGCTGCGACTTGAAGAACGTGTTGAGCCAATTGTTGGTAACGACATTGTGTTGTCGGTGGACATGGAGATGCAGCAATTCGCAGAACAGGCATTGGAAACTCAGTTAGCGATGCGCAGGCGAGTAGAGGCTGGAATAGTAAAACTTCCTGATGGCACGCCAGACCCCGCGCATCCTGACCCGATGTATTACAAAGCACCTGCTGGATCCGTGGTGATGTTGAATCAAGACAATGGCCAAGTTTTGGCTATGGCCTCGTATCCGCGCTTTGATTCACGTTGGTTTACTTCTGGTGTTTCAACCGAAAAATTTGCTCAAGTGTTTCCGAAGTCAGATGACCCAGACATGTCGATATTGGTGAATCGAGCTGTTTCAGGGAGATACAACTTGGGTTCTTCCTTCAAACCATTTGTTGCTTACGCGGCTTTAGACACTGGCCAGCTTCCGGGCGGGTCGTCGTATGTATATCAAGACTTAGGTTCGTACAAACTTGAAAGTATTCCGAATGGCCGATGCCAAGCCGATGTTAAATGCGTTTTCCGTAATGCAATTTGTGCTGCAACAGGAGCTCCTTGCCGATACGGACCAGTAAACGTGGAAAGTGCGCTTGCAGTATCGAGTGACTCGTTTTTCTATAAAATTGGTGAACAAATTTTGACTGAACGTGGATACCAACCGATTCTTGAAAATGAAGTTCGCAAATTTGGATTTGGTTCTCCGACAAACATCGACCTGCCATATGAATATGCAGGAACAATTCCGAACAAAGCGTTGAAGAAGCGCATGGCCGACATTGGGGCAATTTCGAAAGAATCTGGCAAGGCGTATTACGTAGGTGACCAAATTTTGTTTGCGATTGGGCAAGGCTTGCTCTCTGCAACACCAATTCAAGTTGCATCTGCTTATGGCGTGTTTGGCAATGGTGGCAATGTGATGCAGCCGCATGTGGTGAAGGCGATATTGGCTCCGGGAACACAAGACATAAAGCCAGGAGTAGCTGACATCAGTTTTGTCAATATCCCTGGTGCCTCTCAAGTGGTGGCACGGTTCGACAACGAGCAGCCAACTAATACGTTGGACATGACAGGGGATCGGCGTGACCCAATCGTGCGGGGTCTTCAGCGAGTGATTCGTGGACCAGGAGTAAATTTTGGTTCGTATCACAAGACAACTGGTGAGTTGCTGTTTCGTGGCTACCCGTACGCAGAACTACCGATTGCTGGAAAAACTGGAACAGCTCAAGGTTTTGGCAACTTGCCATGGAATGACTCGTCGGCGTTCGGTGCATTTAGTTTGAGCCCACGCCCCGAATATCACTATTCGGCTTTTGCGTATTTAGAAAAATCTGGATACGGGTCGCAGGCGGCTGCGCCGGTGGTGAAGTGCTTGTATGTGGCACTTTCCGGAAAGTATCGATTTGATTCAGTGGATGTTGCAGACCCGTTGAACACCAATACCAGCCTTGCCGCACCATCTACATACCTGCGCAACCCTTCGTGTCTCGTGGGCGGTCGCTCGGAAAGTCGCGACTAATGGATTTGTCATTCATCAATCGCGTGATTCCACGGAAGCCGTCTTCGAACTCTCTGGGACTCCGTGGCAGCTATGCAGACCCAATCCGCAACGTTGATTGGATACTCATCAGTGCGGTAGTGGCACAAATCATTATCGGATTGTTCACAGTTTTTAGTGCTACTCGGCAACGTTTGCTCGATCAAAACATGGACGTGTACGTGTACGTGCAACGTCAAGTGTTCTTCATCATTATCGCGGCAGCGGTGATGACGATAGTGATGTCACTTGGCCACGATTGGTTTCGTGCACAGAGCGGCTTTCTCTACGGTGGCGTGTTGCTGTTGCTTATCATGGTGCTTGGCGCTGGTGCCGTAACGGGTGGTGCACGATTAGCTTTCGACTTCGGTCCATTTTCGGTTCAACCAGCAGAGTTGGCCAAACCGGTGTTGTTGATTTTGGTGTCAAGTTATTTGAGCGAATCGGTGCCCGAAAAAATTGACTGGCATCACTTTGTGATGACGCTGTACATCGTGTTAATCCCATGCGGTTTGATTCTGATGCAACCAGACCTTGGGTCTGCATCGGTGATTCTTGCGGGAGTTGCTGGTGTGTTGTACATCGGTAATGCGCGTCGCCGATATTTGGCGCTGATCGGCGGAATGTTTGTTGCCACAGCTTTAGGACTCATGGCCGCAGTTCCAAGCTTGCGCTACCAAGGCGACAGATTCACGGCATGGTTCTTGCAGAACTCGAATAACAAAAATCTTGAAAAAATCGTGTTGCAGGTGCGCTATGCGAAGCGTGCAGTATCAACTGGCGGATTCTTTGGTAAGGGTTATTTGCACGGCCCACTTACGAATGGCAAATACGTTCCAGTGCAATTTACCGACTTCCCATTTTCTGCAATTGGCGAACAGTTCGGCATGATTGGTGGTGCGGTCGTACTTGGCATTTTTGGTGTCATTTTGTGGCGAATTTGGAGAACGGCACAAATGGCCCGCGATCGATTCAGCTTCTTTCTGGCGAGCGGCGCATTCACCATGGTGGTGTGGCAGGTATTCCAAAACATCGGTATGACCCTTGGCGTGACCCCGGTGAGTGGTTTGCCACTGCCATTCATTTCC
Organism: Actinomycetota bacterium; assembly: GCA_037141855.1. Classification (GTDB taxonomy): domain Bacteria; phylum Actinomycetota; class Acidimicrobiia; order Acidimicrobiales; family Ilumatobacteraceae; genus UBA3006. The sequence continues at coordinate 14,580 of JBAXBR010000038.1, forward strand.
TATGGCGGCTCGCACCTCATTAGTTCGGCCATTCTCATTGGCCTCGTCCAGAGCATTCACATGCGGAGGCTGTAGGAAGCCCTACCCCCATGGGGTAGCCTGACAGTTACGGAAGGGCGTTTTGCCCCTCCCAAGGTCGATCACGCGATAGCGATTCGAACCTGGCAAGCGACACAGTGTCGCGGCAGGTTGAAGCGCTGGACCGCGACGATATTGCACAGTGTGGGCAACGATGCCGCGTTGGTGCGATATCCAATACAGGAAACGAGCAAGCACAATGAGTGAAATGAGCGCAGGGGTTCCAACCCCCGAGCAGCCACAAGGCGGCGCACCACAATCCGGTCAACCACGTACGCCAGGAACTCCAGGCGGAGTGAAAAAGCGCCGACGCGGCAAGCGCGGTGGGCGCAACCGCAACAAAACTCGTGTTGAAGGTGCAGTAGGTCAGCCTCC
>JBAXBR010000039.1:0-14445 GCA_037141855.1 Actinomycetota bacterium
GTACTTCTTTGCCATTGATGAAGTTATTGAAGGATTTCATGGCACAAGACTACCCAGTGAACTAGACATGGGGTATGGCTACAAGCAACGTTGCTCGTGGGGTAAAAACAGTTGGTGTTCCTAAAGAAATCAAGACCATGGAGGGTCGGGTTTCGCTCACTCCAGATGGCGTTCGTGAGTTTGAGCGATTGGGAATTGACGTCTTCGTAGAGACAGGCGCCGGAGAGGCGGCCTCCATTTCAGACTCTGAATTTGTGGCAGCCGGAGCCACCATTGTGCAGACCGCAGCTGACGCATGGTCCCAAGAAATGGTGATCAAGGTCAAAGAGCCAAAAGAAGAAGAGTTCGGTTTTCTGCGCGACGACCTCACGCTCTTCACCTACTTACATCTGTCTGCTTATCCAAAAGTTGCAGCAGCACTTGTCGCTTCGGGCACAACCGCGATTGCCTATGAAACCGTACAAGCTGCAGACGGTTCACTTCCCTTGCTCGCACCGATGAGCGAAATTGCTGGACGACTCGCGACACAGGCTGGCGCTCGATTCCTTGAGCGACCGCAAGGTGGACGAGGAGTGTTGATGGGTGGGGCCCCAGGCGTTCGTCCTGCAAACGTTGTCGTTATCGGTGCAGGCAACGTTGGCTATAACGCGGCATGGATTGCTGCCGGCATGCTTGCCAATGTCACCATCTTGGACAAGAACCTTGATCGACTGCGACACCTTGATCAAATCTGCGTCGGCCGGACCACAACGCTTGCTTCAAACCGCGGGTCAATCGAGCGCGCACTCATCGATGCCGATTTAGTAGTTGGCGCAGTGTTGGTCGCAGGTGCGCGCGCTCCAATCGTGGTCAGCGAAGACATGGTTCGCTCGATGAAACCAGGATCGGTAATCGTTGACGTTGCCGTTGATCAAGGCGGTTGCATTGCTACTACACACGAGACCACGCACACCGACCCGATTTACATGCAACACGGAGTGGTGCATTACGCAGTCGGCAACATGCCTGGTGCGGTGCCATATACCAGCACCTATTCACTTACAAATGCAACGTTGCCTTACCAACTAGAAGTTGCTCGACTTGGTGCACGCAGTGCTGTTGCACATAGCGAAGCGCTTCGACACGGTTTGAATACAGCACGTGGCCACATCACCAACGACGTTGTGGCACGTGAACTTAAACTTGCTTACGTTGATCCGCTTACAGCGCTAAATTAATCACAGCACGAATCGCGCCAACCGCACGATGCACAGCGAAAGTGTGCATGCTCTGGGTACAGGTTTGATCCACAATGTGGGCACTCGCTAAACACGCCTCGCGGAGATGCACAGAACGGCGCCTGTGACTTTTCACTCAGTAATGATTCTGAAGTTGCATGCGTTGTAGCGTGTTGTTGCTCCACATGTCCGACTTTACTCTCGACCACGACTCTCCGAACCCACATAAACCAGGTTCCGTCCAAGCCGCCCTCGCATCCCGTGACTTTCGCTTGGTGTGGTCAGGTTCATTTGCCTCGAACATCGGTACCTGGATGCAAAACGTGGTGCTTCCCGCCTACGTGTATCACCGCACTGGTAAGGCTTCGCTCGTTGGCATCATGGTTTTTGCCCAACTCGGGCCACTGCTGTTTTTGTCCATTATCGCCGGTGTACTTGCAGACAAATTTGACCGGCGTCGCTGGCTTATTTCAATGCAGCTCACCCAATTGACCTTCTCTATCGCTCTTGCGGTACTTGCACTCGGCAACCCTCGCTTCATCTATATCTTCATTGCCGCACTCGGCGTAGGTGTCGGTAACGCATTGAACGCACCTGCTTGGTCAGCGATGCTCCCTTCGCTCGTTCGCCCAGTGGATCTGCCTGGTGCATTGTCACTCAACAGCGTGGTCATCAACGGATCGCGAGTCGTTGGACCAATCATTGTTGCAGTGCTTTCACAGTTTGGTGTCTCTACTGCTGGATTTTTCTTCATGAATGCAGCAACGTATTTATTTGTGATATTTGCATTAATGGTGGTGAACATCCCCGCTTTCACCCCTGACACCACTCAGGGTTGGCGAAGATTCACCAGCGGTATTTTGCTTGCACGTCAAATTTCTGGTGTCAGCAGACTGTTGCTCACGCTTGCAACTTTTTCGCTGTTTTCACTTCCCTATGTCGGTCTCTTTCCTGCAGTTGCACACGTGAACTTTGGGATTGCGGAAGATGGTTCCATCTATAAGTGGTTGTACGCAACGTGGGGTCTTGGCGCTGCGCTCGGTGGCCTATCAATTGGCACCAAGTTTTCGCACCGAGATCAACGCAAACTCGTGCAGTACGGATTCGTTGGCTTTGCAGTCAGCATGGTGTTCTTTGCTGTTTCCCGATCTGCGGTTCCTGCATTTATTTTTGGTTTCATTCTTGGATTTGCTTATTTCTTTACCACCACCGCAATGTCAATCGTGGTGCAAAGCAGATTGAAGCCCGAAGTACGAGGACGCGTGATGGCGCTGTGGTTTATGTCGTTCGGAGGAACTGTTCCACTGGGCAACATGCTGTTTGGTCCAATCGTCGACCAATATGGAGCGCGTTGGCTATTGCTCTTCGGAGCGGCATGGGCATTGTTCTTGGCCTGGTGGTGCAACGTCTCGCTACTTGATACGAAAAATAACTACCTAACCAATAAGTAGTTGCACAACGCGCTCGAGCGCCGCAACGCGAGAGCCCTTCACCAACACAGCGACATCGGTCCCACCATCGCGCACGTGTTTCACTGCATCTTCAATTGACAGCGATGACATTCCATAATTCTCGGTTTCGCACGCAATGAACTCGATTGACTTACTGCGCGCATATTCAACAATCGCGTTGTGTTCGGCATAAGAATCTGACAACTCGGCCATTTGCCCAGCGATTACTACGTGACGTGAAGCTTTCATTCCCACCAACGTGTCAAGAGCAGCGCGCATTGAAGCCGGGTTTGCGTTGTACGCGTCGTTAATGATGGTCATCCCATCGTCTGTTGTCATTATCTGCATCCGCATTGGTGAAACCGAACTCCGTTCCAACGCTTCTGCTGCATGATGGATGTCCACACCGCACACCCCAGATACCGCAATGGCTGCTGCAGCGTTTAGGGCCATGTGAGCGCCAGGAACCGACATAGCCCACGAAACTTCCCCCCACGGAGTCAATGCCTTCACCGATGCGCGCGCCATTTCGTCGAGTTCGCATTTGATGAGTCGGATATCAGCGCTTTCGTGCACGCCATATGTGAGCACCTGGGCGTTCGTTAAATCGCGCATCGCACGCACACGTTCGTCGTCTGCATTCAAAATTGCAAAACCAGATTGTGGAAGTGCTTGCACAAGTTCGGCTTTCGCACGTGCAACACCTTCGATGTCACCAACGCGTTCGGTGTGAGCCGCGGCCACGGCTGTTACAACGCCAATTGCAGGACGACCAATTGAACACAGTCGAGCGATCTCGCCAAAGCCACGCATTCCCATTTCTAGAACCAGCGCTTGTGAGTTGTCTGCGGCATTCAACAATGTGACAGGCAATCCCTGATCATTATTAAATGATTTTTCACTAGCGGAAACCACGAGTTCACTCGACAGTGCTGCAGCAATGAAATCTTTCGTCGAAGTTTTGCCAACTGATCCAGTAACACCAATGACACGATTGGAAACAGTTGATTCAAGACGAAGTCGCGCCCATGCACCCAACTTCAGCAACGCGCCAAGCGTGTCTTCAACGACGATCGCACTTCGACCGACTGCTTCTCGCTGCGTGAGATACGCGCCAGCACCAGACTGTAAAGCTGCTCCAATAAATTCGTGGCCGTCACGTTCTGCGACTATCGGAATGAATAACTGCCCTGGAGTAATTGTTCGCGAGTCAAAACTGGCACCCGAAAGATGAGCATTTTGTCCTACGAGTGCGCCTCCGGTTGCATTCGCCACATCGGCAGCCATAAAGCGCATGCACCGAGAATACCGATTATTACCTAGTACCGTGTTTCATAGTGACTACACATACTCCAACACACGTAATCGTGTTGTTTGGTGGTGAATCCGCCGAACACGATGTCAGCTGCGTCACTGCAGCGCATGTACTTCGCGCACTTGACCCATCCAAGTACCGCATCAGCGCAATTGGTATTTCTCGTGAGGGTAAATGGAATTTAGCTACTCAAGCAATGGCAGATCTCAAGCGCGGACCAGAACATGTTGGCGAAAAACTTTCGACAGATGGCGAACCGACATCTATTTCTGTTGTTGTGGGTGAAGCCCGAGAAGGCAACCAAACCGTGGTGTTCCCGTTGCTGCACGGCCCACTTGGCGAAGACGGCACTATTCAGGGATTGCTCGAACTTGCAAATATTGCATTCGTTGGAAGCGGAGTGCTCGGAAGTGCTGTGTCTATGGATAAAGCCGTCGCTAAGCAAATGCTGAATGCAAACGGTATTCCGCAGCCTAAATACATTTCACTTCGCGAGTCACATGTCAATGAAGCCTCATTACAACACGCGATCGACACGCTTGGGTTACCGCTGTTCGTCAAGCCAGCAAACATGGGTTCTTCCGTCGGCGTGTCAAAGGTGAAGAACGCGAATGAACTCAAAACCGCAGCAACCCATGCGCTGAAATACGACGAGTGGATCGTGATTGAAGAGGCAATAAGCGGCCGCGAAATTGAAGTTGCAGTTCTTGGAAACATAGATGCTCGTGCCTCTATCCCAGGTGAAATTGTGCCTGGAAATGAGTTCTACGATTACGACGACAAATACATCACTGATGGTGCGCAATTAGTCATTCCTGCGCACCTGAACGCAGATGAAATTGAAGCCGTGCAAAAACTTGCCATCGTTATTTTTCATACACTTCGCGCCGAGGGCATGGCTCGCGTGGACTTCTTTTACGAAAAAGATGGCCGCGGGTTCTTATGCAATGAAATCAACACCATTCCAGGGTTCACACCGATCTCGATGTACCCAAAATTGTGGCAAGCATCAGGTGTTGGCTACAGCCAGCTACTCACCGAATTGATCGACTTGGCAATCGAGCGCCATTCACGGCGCAAGCGCAACACCACTCGCTAATTCAGCTCGAACCACGGACCTTTAGCAACATCTGCTTGCACAAGATTTCGATCTTCCTCATCGGCTATTTCAACTAACAGCGCAGACTGTTTCATCTCGCTCGCGCCGTCCATGTGGCCCAAGCTGGCAAGGCTTCGTGCCTTCGCTTCATATACGTAGGCCAAATCAAAATCCTTGATTCCGTGATCATCGCAGAGTTCAATGCACCGATCAGCAATTGGCAATGCAATGTCTCCGCGAGACTGGTGGATCCACACCTTGGCAATGAGCCACGACGCACGAATTTCATTCACCACGGTTGCATTTTCTGCACGCGCCCAGTGATATGCAGCCGCATACGCTCTGCGCGTCATTTCCTCCGCGTCAGCCGCAGAAAGTAAATCTGGATCACGATCAAGAAATTCCCATGTTGAATTGTTGGCTTCAATTGCCAACTTGCGATGCTCTGCCGGCCCGAACGAGCTCACGGATTACGAACCCGATGCTGGGATATTGATGACTTGGCCAGGTCGAATGTTGACATTTGAACTTGGCCAGTTATTGGCTGACAGTAAAGAACCCAAAGACACACAGAACTTTTTGCGGATGACATAAATGGAGTCGCCTGAGGCAATTTGATATGTACCTGCAGGACGCGCATCGCAACCCGCTGCAGCCGGACCAGCTGCAACGTTTGGTTTTGTTGTCACCACGGGGTTCAACACCATTGCCGACGGAGGAATTTTGATCAGCGAACCAGCAAACGGAAACTGCCCGGATGCGGCCAAACCGTTGTACATGAGTAACTCAGACATGGTGATTCCAAACAATGTTGCTACCAAACTTGGTGAGTCACCAGGCAACACGGTGTACGTCTGCTCTACTCCAACTGCACCAATTGGCAATGTTGTAGTAACAGGAACTGTTGTCGGGCTTACCGGTGGAATGGTTTGGAAATTCGTTGATTCCACAGCAACAACTGTCGTCGCGCTTCCCGATACATCTGCGCTACACGCCGCAACAAGTGAAATTGCGGCTAACGCAGCAACTGCATGCACGATGGCTTTTCGAGGGCTGTTCATCACCCTTTTAGAGTAATTGATGATTACGCCAAGGGGCGGGCAGACGAAGCAATGGGCACTGGAAGAGATGTCTCACCCATGAGTTGCATATCTACAGCCGAAGCACATGCGCGGCCTTCCGCAATTGCCCACACAATCAAGCTTTGCCCTCTACCCATATCTCCAGCAACGAACACTCCTGGAACATTTGTTTTGTAGTCCTCAGTACGAGCAATGTTGCCGCGGGAGTCGACGTTCACTCCAAGGCGTTCAATCCAACTCCCCTTTTCAGGCCCGGTGAATCCAAGCGCCAGAAATACGAGATCAGCTGGTAATTCTCGAGTGGTTCCAGGAATGATTTCAAATCTGCCATCAACCAAGTGCACTTCGTTGAGCACCAACACTTTCACATTTCCATTTCCATCATCGACAAAACGTTCCGTGTTCACGCTGAATACGCGTTCTCCGCCTTCCTCATGAGCCGAAGATGTGCGATAGATGAGACTCCACTGTGGCCATGGATTATTTCCCGCACGAATCTCGGGTGGCATTGGCATGATTTCTAACTGCGTAATTGATGCAGCGCCTTGTCGAATAGCAGTTCCTAAACAATCAGCGCCAGTATCTCCACCACCAATGATGACTACGTGTTTACCGTTGGCATCAATGGGTGATTCCTGCATGTCCCCTTGTTGCACTTTGTTGGCGAACGGCAAATACTCCATCGCCTGATGGATGCCCCGCAATTCACGCCCAGGTACTGGCAATTCACGCGCATTAGTTGATCCGCAAGCCAGAACGACCGCATCATGCGATGCAACCAACACCTCGATATCAACGTTGTCGCCAATAGCTGCATTCGTGCGAAACTCAGTTCCCTCTTCGCGCATTTGATCTATGCGTCGGTCCAAATATTTCTTTTCCATCTTGAATTCAGGAATTCCATAACGCAGCAATCCGCCAATACGATCTGCGCGTTCCAGCACGACAACTTCGTGACCCGCACGAGTGAGTTGCTGCGCGGCCGCGAGACCAGCAGGACCAGAGCCGACTACTGCAACGCGTTTGCCGGTTTTTGTGCTGGCGATGTACGGCACCACCCAACCTTCGTTCCAGGCATGATCAATGATTTCAACTTCAACTTGCTTAATTGACACGGGGTCCTGATTAATTCCCAACACGCATGCGCTTTCACATGGTGCGGGGCATAGTCGGCCAGTAAATTCTGGAAAATTATTTGTTGCATGCAGACGCTCAATTGCGTCTCGCCAATGTCCTCGATACACCAGGTCGTTCCAGTCTGGAATGAGATTGCCAAGCGGACAACCGTTATTGCAAAATGGAATTCCACAATCCATACAGCGACCAGCCTGATGGTTCAATTCATCCTTTGAAAAAGGTTCGTACACCTCGCGCCAATCTGTAATGCGCACAGGAATTGAACGACGCTTAGGCGTCACTCTTTTCCAACTCATGAATCCGGTCGGCTCACCCATTAACTGGCTCCATTACTCGTCGTGAGGTTTCCTCTTCCGAAAGTCCATCCACAGCCGCTTTCGCTAACACCGCCATGACCCGCGCATAATCTCTCGGCAATACCTTCACGAACTTGGCAGTAGACGCTTCCCACTGCGCAACAATTTGCTTTGCGCGAGGAGAATCTGTCATTGCAATGTGCTCGAGCAGATTGTTGTGCAACCACTCGGTATCTTGAGCATCTAATGGCAATACGTCCACCATTTCCGGATTCACGCGGGAATCGAATTGACCATCAATGTCGTACACAAATGCAATTCCACCAGACATTCCCGCTGCAAAATTTCGACCAGTCGTGCCAAGCACCACCACCCGTCCACCGGTCATGTATTCGCAAGCATGATCACCAACACCCTCCACCACCAATGTTGCACCAGAGTTACGCACGGCGAACCGTTCACCAACAATTCCGTTGATAAAGATTTGTCCAGAAGTCGCGCCATACCCAACCACGTTTCCAGCAATCACATTTTCTTCCGGAGCGAACTTTGCTCGCTCGCTCGGGCGAATGCTGATACGACCCCCAGAAAGTCCTTTGCCTACGTGATCATTGCTGTCCCCAACGAGGTGCATAGTTACGCCACGAGGAATGAAGGCACCAAAACTCTGACCAGCAGAACCCGTGAAGCGAAGTGAAATGGTGTTGTCGGGAAGTCCTGCACCGCCCCACTTCTTGGTGACTGCGCTGCCCAGCATGGTGCCCACAGTGCGATTCACATTTGATACTGGTGCCTCGATAGTAATTGCAGTTCCCAATTCGATCGCGTTCGCACACTGTTTGATGAGTGCAGTATCAAGAGCATCTTTCAACCCATGGTCTTGCGACACCGAATGATGTCGAGTTTGGTTGTACGGGTTTTGTGGAGTTGCGAGAATCGGTTCAATGTCGAGCCCCTGGGCCTTCCAATGATTCACCGCATGTTTCACGTCAAGCGCCTCTACGCGGCCCACTGCTTCCTGCAGTGTGCGGAAACCGAGTTGTGCGAGGTATTCGCGCACCTCTTCAGCAATGTATTCGAAGAAGTTCACGACGAACTCTGGCTTGCCGCTAAAACGCTTACGTAGTTCAGGGTTTTGTGTTGCAATACCAACTGGGCACGTATCTAGATGACAAACGCGCATCATGATGCAACCACTCACCACAAGCGGAGCCGTTGCAAAACCAAACTCCTCTGCGCCAAGTAGTGCGGCAATGATTACATCGCGTCCCGTCTTCATCTGACCATCGGCCTGCACAACAATTCGATCGCGAAGCCCATTGAGCAACAACGTTTGTTGGGCTTCGGCAAGACCGAGTTCCCACGGCACGCCAGCATGCTTTAGCGATGTCAACGGAGAAGCACCGGTTCCGCCATCGTGTCCAGAAATCAACACCACATCGGCTTTGGCCTTACTTACACCAGCAGCGACTGTTCCGATCCCCACTTCCGACACCAACTTCACGTGCACTCGCGCAGCGGGGTTCGAATTCTTCAAGTCGTGAATAAGTTGCTTCAGATCTTCAATTGAGTAAATGTCGTGGTGCGGTGGCGGAGAAATAAGACCAACGCCTGGAGTGCTGTACCGCGTTTTTGCAATCCACGGATAGACCTTGTGTCCTGGCAGCTGACCGCCCTCGCCGGGCTTGGCGCCTTGGGCCATCTTGATTTGAATGTCATCGGCGTTGACGAGGTATTCGCTCGTCACTCCAAAACGCCCTGAAGCAACTTGCTTAATTGCCGAACGCTTCGAATCTCCGTTACTCATTACTTCGTATCGCTCGGGGTCTTCTCCGCCTTCGCCCGTATTGCTCTTCGCACCGATGCGATTCATGGCAATTGCGAGCGTCTCGTGCACCTCTGCCGAAATCGATCCGTAGCTCATCGCACCAGTTGAGAAGCGCTGAACGATGCTCGCAACCGATTCAACTTCGTCAATTGCAATCGGCTGACGGTCACTTGCAAACTGGAACATTCCGCGCAATGTGGTGAGCACCTTTGACTGATCATCCACCGCTGCGGTGTACTGCTTGAATAGGTCGTAGCGACCAGATCGAGTGGCATGTTGCAGGCGATACACGGTTTCTGGATTGAACAAATGATGTTCACCTTCGCGGCGCCACTGGTACTCACCGCCGAGTTCGAGTTTGCGATGGATGCGCTGATCTGGACGACGCGGATGCGCAATCGCATGACGTGCTGCTACTTCTGCACTCACCTGCTCTAGACCGATGCCATCGATGCGCGAAACCGTTCCCGTAAAGAATTCATCAATCAAAGAATGGCTTAAACCAATTGCTTCGAAGATTTGTGCACCGGTGTACGAAGCAACAGTCGACACACCCATCTTTGACATCACCTTCAACACACCCTTGCCTGCAGCTTTGATGTAGTTGTTCACCGCCTTCTTGGGGTCCATCCCTCCAAGTCCGTGCATTCCCGCACCATCATCTGCCGCGATCATGTCTTCAATGGATTCGAATGCAAGATACGGATTTATCGCGCCTGCACCAAAGCCAACGAGCAGCGCCATGTGATGCACCTCGCGCGCATCGCCGCTTTCAACAATGAGTCCCACCTTGGTCCGCTGTTTCGTACGAATGAGGTGGTGATGAACTGCACTTGTAATCAGCAGCGAAGGAATTGGTGCGAACACTTCGTCGCTATTGCGATCGGAGAGCACAACCAGTCGCACACCTCCGTCGATTGCCGAACTAATTTCGCCACAAATTTGTGCAAGCGCTGAGCGCAGACCCGACTCGCCATCGGCCACTCGATACAAACCGCTCACCACCATGCTGCGAAGATGCGAATACTGCTCGTCATCATTGATGTGGATGATCTTGGCCAAGTGATCGTTATTGATCACCGGAAACGGCAAGACCAATTGACGACAGTGCTCTGCAGTTGCATCGAGCAAGTTGCCTTCTGGGCCAACTGCGGTGCCAACCGATGTGACCACTTCTTCACGAATTGCATCCAGTGGCGGGTTGGTTACCTGAGCAAACAATTGCTGGAAGTAGTCGAACAGCAAACGAGGCCGAGTAGAGAGAACAGCGAGTGGCGTGTCGGTTCCCATTGAACCAATTGCCTCAAGTCCGCTCTTTGCCATTGGCGAAAGAATGATCTTCAGTTCCTCATGCGTGTATCCAAAAACCTGTTGGCGGCGCAGCACACTGTCGCGACTGAACACCACATGTTCACGATCCGGCAAGTCGGCAAGTTCAACTAAACCAGCTTCAAGCCATTGTGCATACGGTGCAGCTGCTGCTAACTCGCTCTTAATTTCTTCGTCGTCCACTATTCGCTTCTGGGCAGTGTCAATGAGCAACATGCGACCTGGTTGCAGTCTGCCCTTTTTCACAATTTTCGCTTGATCAATATCAACAACGCCTACTTCACTGGCCATGATTACTACATCGTCATCAGTAACCCAATAGCGACTTGGACGAAGTCCATTTCTGTCGAGCACTGCACCAATCAATGTTCCGTCCGTGAACGCAATACAAGCCGGGCCGTCCCATGGCTCCATCAATGATGCGTGGTAACGATAAAACGCGCGCTTTTGCGCATCCATCGTCGCGTGGTTTTCCCATGCTTCAGGGATCATCATCAATACTGCGTGCGGCAAAGAACGTCCACCCAAGTGCAACAACTCCAACACCTCGTCAAAGGATGCCGAGTCCGAACCACCCATTGCACAAATTGGAAAGGCTCGCTCTAATCCAGGAAGGAGATCACTTGACAACATGGACTCGCGCGTGCGCATCCAGTTGCGGTTTCCCTGCACCGTATTAATTTCGCCATTGTGAGCGATGTAGCGATACGGGTGCGCAAGTGGCCATGACGGAAACGTATTCGTACTGAAACGGCTGTGCACGAGCGCCATCGATGATTCCATGCGTTCGTCAAGTAGGTCTGGGAAAAACTGTGCAAGCTCTGGCGTTGTCAACATGCCCTTATAAATAAGTGTGCGCGCAGATAGCGATGGAAAGTACGTCTGCTGCTGCTCTGGAAGTTCGTGCTCAATTCGCTTTCGCGCAATAAACAACAATCGATCAAGTGCAATATCTGACTCGCCATTCTTTGCGCGAACAAACATCATTGAAAAATATGGCATTACTCTGCGTGCGCTTACGCCCAAGCAATCAGGGTTGACAGGCACTTCACGCCAACCGAGCACTTCTAGCGATTCTTCTTGAATGATCTTTTCGATTGCTGCTACAGCATTTGACCTGTGGCCAGCATCAGCAGGCAGGAACGCCATTCCAACTCCGTAATGGCCCTCTATCGGCAATGGAAAACTTGCGACCCCAGAGAGAAATTTGTGTGGAACTTGGATGAGCACACCAGCACCATCGCCGGTTTCAACTTCTGCGCCGGTTGCACCTCGATGTTCCATGCGACACAACGCGCCGATCCCCATCGCCACAATGTTGTGCGACTTGCGACCTTGCACGTCAACGACGAACGACACGCCACAGGCGTCGTGTTCAAATCGTGGGTCATATAAACCGCTTGCAGGCGGCATGGAGTTATGCATTGTCGTCCTCTGTATTCACCGAACGAATTCGGGTGTAAGCGAAGTGCTTACCGGGACGACATTGGCCCGTATGGAAACTCTAGCGAGAAATCCCTAAAACAATGATGCCGATTGAAAATTCGGCGGGCGCTTTTCAAAATGCGACATCACCGCTTCTGCTTGGTTGGCATGGCCTATGAGCCTGCCAATCACTTCGCGTTCGTTCGCAAACTGTTGGGCTGCCCCGTCATTTGCCTGCAAATTCAGGAGTTTCTTTGCCCCACGAACTGCATCTGGGCTGCGTCCAGCGATTTCTCGTGCGAGCACCATGGCGTCGGCGTGCGGGTTTTCTGAAAGGTGTGTCGCAAGACCAATCTCATAACCCTCTTTGCCCGAAATAATTTTTGCCGTGAACACCAGTTCTTTCGCAATGTCAGGGCGAACAAGGCGCGACAGCATCAACGTGCCTGTCATGTCAGGAATGAGGCCCCAGTGCACTTCACGCACCGAAAGTTGCGTGTCGGGATGGATGTAGCGAATATCTGCACCGAGCGCAATCTGCATACCACCGCCAAGCGCGTGACCATGTACTGCAGCTATCACCGGAACGGGAATTTCTTGCCACACCCAACACACTTGTTGTGCAAGGTGCGTAATGCGTCCCTCTGTCATTGCTCCTGCATTCATATTTCCATCAGATTTAGGGCCTTGTGCCATGACCTGAAATGAACCAAAGTCGAGACCGGCACAAAACGATGCGCCATCGCCGGAGAGCACCACTGCCCGAATCTCTAGGTTTGTTTTCAAATATTCTCCCGCCGCGGCGAGCGATGTGAACATTGCATTATCAAGTGCGTTTCGTTTATCGGCACGGTTCATTCGTACGTCGGCAATGCCATCGACAATGTCAATCGTTACGCGATTGTCTACAACCCCTGGAATCACGACAAATCTCCCCTCAAGTGCTTCGTCTCTATCGTGGCATGGCACACTTGTCTGCATGCAACTCAACCTGTCAGCCGATGAAGTACTGAAGACCACCCGCAGCGTGCGTAAGCGCCTGGACTTTGACCGCCCGGTCGAGCGTTCAATCGTTGAGGAATGCCTCGACATTGCACTTCAGGCTCCAACCGGTGGAAACCAGCAGGGATGGCACTTCATCATTGTTGAAGACGAAGCCAAGAAGAAGGCGCTCGCAGACATCTACCGCGCCAATTGGGACATCTACGCATCGATGCCGCGTGGCGGGAACACCGGCGCAGATCTCGGCGATCAAATGACTCGCGTTCGCGACTCAGCAACATTTCTTTCCGAAAATTTTGAAAAGGCACCGATGCTGATGATTCCTTGCATCAAGGGTCGTTTGGAAAACGTAGACGTAGCAACAGGAGCAGGCGGATGGGGTTCGCTGCTTCCTGCTGTGTGGAGTTTCATGCTTGCGCTTCGCGGTCGCGGAATTGGTTCTGCATGGACCACCATTCACCTGATGATGGACGGGGAGAAAAAGGCTGCTGACCTACTTGGCATTCCATACGACAAAATAACGCAGGGCGGAATGTTTCCTATCGCCTACACCAAGGGCACCGATTTCAAGCCGGCGAAACGTGAGCCACTTGAAAGCGTGTTGCACTGGGACAAGTGGTAGTCAAGAATTAATCGACGAGTCGCAGCCCAGTTGGTGCGATTGACGCAGTAACTGCAGGTAAGTCCACCACGAAATTGGTGCGATGGGCAGGAAAAACGTGATGCGAAACCAACACGGCATTGCCGTGCTTGTCTTTTGTCGTTCGATCGCAACTGAGCACTGGCGAACCAATTGGGATTTCGAGCAATTGAGCCTCAGTGGCAGTTGCGGCATCGGCGCTGATGGTTTGTGTCGCCCCACCAAGTTCAATGTTTAACAAGTTGTAGAACGACGAATGTTCAACATCGTGTCGCGACAGATGCTTACCCAGTTCGTACGGGCACCACACCGTAACGACCGCAAACGGTTGGTCGTCTGCCATATTCACGCGCTTCACGCGTAACACTTGGTCGCACTCCAGCACTTTGGCAACTTTGCGCGATGGTTTTTCAAAAGCAAAATCCACAATGCGTCGAGCCGGTTGTAATCCGCTTGCCAACATTTGTTCTTCAATCGTTCCCAATCGCCCGAGGCTTTGGCTCACGGGGTCGGCAGCTACAAACCATCCGAACCCTTGACGCGCATTCACTAATCCTTCATCGCGCAATACTTCGAGTGCACGTCGCACCGTGACTCGGCTGACAGAAAATTCGGCGGAGAGTT
>JBAXBR010000040.1:0-13425 GCA_037141855.1 Actinomycetota bacterium
CCACTTTGCGCAATTCCTTTGCCAGCCCAGGGTCTGAACAACGATCACCCGACATCGTTTGGTAGATATCGATCTTGCGCTTGCCGAATCCGTAACGCGTCGCAACCCAATTTTCCATTCCTGGTTGGCACTCCAGCAATTGAAAATGCTTAAGTCGAAGTCCCAGCGTTTCTGCAGGTTTGTACACCCCGTAAGTAAGGCCAACTTGCGCATCTTCATAGGGATCGCCCGAACCCATGGCACCAACTGGAACCAAATGAACCGTAAGTCCGGCTATCAATAAAACAGCGACGAGCACACGTTTCAACACATCTGAACCGTACATCGCTAAATCAAACGAGCAAATTTATCCTCCCAATGCTTTGCCCGCATTGCGGGCAAATGTACGAAATCCCCTAATGTTTCAAACAGACGCACAAGGAGATTGATATGGGCCGAGCAGAACGCACTATTCCATCTACACACACGGGAAGCCTTCCGCGGCCCGACGATCTGATTCAGATCATGTGGGCAGTTGGCGATGGAATTCCTGTCGATGCCAAAGCACTCGACCAACGCGTATGCAGCGCGATCGACGAAGTGGTGCGCAAGCAGGTTGAAGCCGGAGTGACCATTATTAACGATGGCGAAATGTCGAAACCTTCGTATGCAACATACGTAAAAGACCGCTTGTCGGGTTTCACTGGCGAATCTGTGCAGTCGTATTTCTTTGAAGACCTCGTTGACTTCCCTCGCAGCGCCGAAGCAGTTGCGGGCAACCCAGGCAGGCGCAAGCGCAGCGCTCCGGCGTGTACTTCACCTATCGAAGTAATTGACAAGGATGCTGCAGTCAAAGACATGACCGAACTACGTCGCGCAGCGACGGCGAACAAGCATCAAGAGATTTTCACGAGCGCAGCATCACCTGGAGTGGTGTCGCTGTTCTTTGGCAATGAGTACTACAAGACTCGCGAAGAATACGTATTTGCAATTGCTGAAGCGATGCGATTTGAGTACGAAGCAATTGCTGCTGCAGGCGCAATCGTGCAAGTGGACTGCCCCGACTTAGCAATGGGTCGTCACAGCGCATATGCAAAACAAACCAAGGAAGAATTCCGCGCCACCATTCGCACCAATATCGAGGCACTGAACCACGCCGTGCGCAACATTCCAGTCGAGCAACTGCGAATGCACTTGTGCTGGGGCAACTACCCGGGCCCGCATCACCACGACATTTCTATTGCCGACATCATTGACATAGTGTGGACAGCAAAACCACAAACCGTGTTGTTTGAAGGGGCCAACCCACGCCACTCGCACGAATGGGCCGTCATGAAAGAACTCGGTGTTCCAAAGGACAAGTTCATTTGCCCAGGAGTCATTGAGCCACAGTCCAACTACATCGAGCACCCTGAAGTAGTTGCGCAACGCTTAGAACGCTGGGGTGAAGTTGTTGAGCCCGATCGTTTGCTGGCAGGTGTCGACTGCGGATTCTCTGTCCATGTTGGCACCACCACTATCGACCCGGATGTCGTGTTTGCAAAACTCGCTTCGCTTGCTCAAGGTTCTGAGCTTGCTGCAAAGCGCTTGTTTAAGTAACTCAGTAAACACAAAAGCCCGACCCAGTTTTCACTGAGCCGGGCTTTTGCTAATTCTTGCCGCTTACGCGGGGATGACTAGTTGTCGTCCTTTGGCTGATAGAGCATTCCGATCATGCCACCGTAAACAAGGTGCCATACCAAGATGCCGAATGGAAGCTTCCATCCATCAGGTCCGTGCATCAAGAAGAGGCCGTAGCCCTGCTTGGCGACATATGCATAAGGAACAAGCACGCCAGCACTGATGATGGTCATGATGATTCCGTAGATAAGTCCCTTTGCAACGTGGCTCTTCACTGGAATTTGCTTGTGAGCAAAAATTCCAAACAACAACGCAAATACGATGCCGTTTACGAAGTGAAGTGCCTGTCCTGAGAAGAACAACCAACCTGCGTTTGTACCAGCGATGGTGTAGTCCGCATTGAAGTAGCTGCCCCAGTTTGGACCATGAATGCCGAGTGCCAAAGCACCGTTATACATTGGCCAAGGAAGCGTCGGAAGTCCGAACGCTGGAAACACGTAACCGATGTACGTGCCAAGTTGGGTTGCGATCAAACCAATGACGGCGAGGCCGGCTACTGGATGACTCTCAACCCATTTGTGCCAACGCTGCGAAGCGCTGGGCGCAAGTGAATTACCCATAATGAATTACCCCCAATATGTTCATGTCGGCGATTTGTCCGACTAACGGACAATTTACCACAGAGCGGACTCGCTACTGCGCAACCTGACTAACTGGGATACCTGAATGAATACAGGTTATTTGGGCGGCTGATAGTCGATATTGCGATCGACATTCATGTACACGTCTATACCGATTGGGTCGGTCTGCTCTTCCACCAGGTGGCCCAACAAACCAGCACATCGCGCGAGTAGGGCTACCCCGCGCATGACTCCCATCGGGATTCCCGCATCGGCGAGCACTGCGCCACACACTCCTGCGCCATTTAGCGGAAGCGTTTTGCCCAGCACTTGCG
The DNA here is from genome assembly GCA_037141855.1 of Actinomycetota bacterium. Taxonomy (GTDB): domain Bacteria; phylum Actinomycetota; class Acidimicrobiia; order Acidimicrobiales; family Ilumatobacteraceae; genus UBA3006. Next base: position 2,555 of record JBAXBR010000040.1, read on the forward strand.
AGTGCACACGGCCAATTGCTTCGAACAATGAAAGGTGCGCACCAAATAGACCTTGCTCGCGGGCCATTGCCATGAGCACGGGAGTACGTGGATCGCCTTGCTTGTGCACTGGGTGTCCAAGCCCGGGAACAAACTTGCCAATGTCTTTTTGTTTCTGCACTGCGTTCAGCGCAGCAGCGTCCCACCCTTCTTGCGTAGTAGGTGCAGCACCAATTTCCTTCAACTCACGAGCAAGAAAATGCGCGCAGTCTTCGGTAACACCTAGGAATCGTGAACCGCCACCGAGCAAGCCAGCAGCCAGTGCGCCCTGCAAAGAATCAGGAGCACTTGCATACGTGAGACGTGCCGCGATTGCAGTTGGCGTGAAGCCATGGTCTGCAAGCGATGCAAGTACAGCTTCGAACATGACCAATTGACCTGGTGTTGGGCGACGCTTTGTTATTAGGTAGTACGACAACTCGCCAAAGGAGTACTTACCCAGAATTTCCGTTGCAAGATCGTGTCCGAGCAACGTGATGCTGTCTGCATCTGACGTTCCGAGACCAGTTTTATAGGTTTGCTTTGTCGTCATATTTACCCCTTTGTCGAAAGCCAGTTACGAATTTCATCGGTGTGTTCGCCAAGGCGTGGTGGTGGCAATGTGTAGTTCAATTCACCATTGCTAAACGTAATTGGGTTACGCACCAAGTCTGCTTGACGATCCCCTTCACCAACCGACACGCGCGGCCGCAAGCCCAGTTTTTCGGCAAGCTCCACACCGTCGCCAATGGAATTGATTGGGCCACACGGCACACCAACATCGTTTAGTGCATAAAACAAATCATCTGAGTTCCACTTAGCTAGTTGTTCAAGCAACATTGGACGAAGTTCTTCCCTGTTCTTTGTTCTGTCGGCATTAATTTTGAAACGCGGGTCGTCGGCAACGTGTTCGATGCCCAGGACCTTGGCCAATGCGCGGAATTGTTTGTCATTGCCAGCAGCAATGATGAGGTCGCGATCTTTTGTCGGTAGTGCCTCGTATGGGAACAAACTTGGGTGCGCATTGCCCATGCGGAAAGGAACCACATCAGCAAGCGTGTAGGCAGCTGTTTGATTCACCAAGCCCGACATTGCCGAAGACAAAAGGTTCACTTCTACGTGTTGCCCCTTGCCTGTTGTGTTTTTCTCATTCAACGCTGCAAGTACGCCAATTGTTCCGTGCAACCCAGCCATCACGTCGAACACCGAAATTCCAGCACGATATGGAGGGCCATCTGGCTCGCCAGTCAAACTCATGAGTCCAGAAACTGCCTGCACGATCAAGTCGTAACCAGGAAGCTTTGCTCCTTTGTCTGTTCCAAACCCCGAAATCGACAAGTACACCAATCCTGGGTTTGTTTGAGAAGTTGACTCGTAATCAAGTCCAAACTTTTTGAGGCCACCCACTTTGAAATTCTCTACACAAATGTCTGCTCGCTGCACCAACTCGCGCGCAATTACGAGGTCTTCTTCTTTCCCGAAATCGAGAACAATGGACTTCTTATTGCGATTGATCGACATGTAATACGTAGCGACATCACCCTTTGTCGGTGGCACCCAGGTGCGGGTGTCATCACCGGCGGGGCTTTCTACCTTGATCACTGTGGCTCCCATGTCGGCCAACAACATGGTGCAATACGGGCCCGCGAGCACACGGGACAGGTCTGCAACCAAGAGACCCTCTAGTGGTCTTGCCATGCCATTAGTTGATGCCATGAGGGATCGGCCTTTCTTGTTGAACCAATTGTTTGTGCCACAGTTGAGGCAGAGAAAAATGTATGAGACCCAAGCCGAACGAACCCGATTTTGTTGAAGCGCTAGCACGCGGGCTAAAGGTCATTAGCGCCTTTTCGCTTTCACACCTGGCGCTTTCCGTCAGCGATGTTGCTGCGTCTACCAAACTTGCGCGTCCAACTACTCGTCGACTGCTGCTCACCCTTGAATCGCTTGGGTATGTGCGTGTGGTCAACGGCATGTACATGCTCACACCAAAAGTTTTAGAACTTGGAACTGCATACATCAGCGCACAAGGCATGTGGGACATCGCGCGTCCACGCTTAGAGGCACTCGTAGAGAAAACCAAAGAGTCAAGCTCAATGTCGCAATTAGTTGGTAGCGACATTGTGTACACAGCCCGCGTTCCCGTTCCGAAGATCATCGGCATGTCCGTGCATATTGGCACTCGATTCCCTGCGTATGCAACGAGCATGGGGCGAGTACTCCTTGCCGACTTGCCCGCCAAAGAACTCGATGCAGTATTGAAAATTCCTTCGGAGTCTGGTGTTGTGCCAAGACTGAAGTTTGTGCGTAAAGAACTTGATGAATCGCTTGCCGAAATTCGCAAGCGCGGTTGGGCAATGTCGGACGAACAACTGTCGTTTGGCATTCGTTCCATTGCCGCGCCAGTTTGTGATGCCTCTGGCCGCACCATCGCTGCTGTCAACGTCACGGTCAATGCAGCAGAGACATCAATTGCAGTATTGAAGAAAGACCACCTGCCACTATTGCTCAGCACTGCAGCATCGATCACTTCGGACTTCGCAAACATGGCGTTATTACCAACTACTCGCCCGTTGGCACCCTGAATCACCACTAGCCGCCAACAACCGCAAGGTGGGTTTCAAGAATGAAATCCGCAGTTTGTTTCGGTGCTGAGAAAAATGGTGAGTGATCACAGTCGATATCTATTGAATAGTCAGCCCAACCAGCACGCATGCGTTGTTGCTCAATTCTGACCGCTTTGTCATCGGTGCACACGAGGTAACTGCTCTTCATATTCTTCCAAGCAGGATTTTCAATTGGGCTAGATGGAATCTCGCTCTTCATTGATCGGCGATTTTCCATTGCATACCGAGTCAAACCGTGAGGGCTGCGATTGAACAGATACGCATCCGCGCCATCGGTTAATGACATTGTTCCATCTTCTGCGAATTCAAAGCATGAACGAAACTCTGGGTTGCCCCAGTCCTTATTCAATTCTGATTGCGATTCACCAATTGCGGGCATACGCGCAGCAATGTGCACAATGTGTTGAGCACCATGCCCACCAACAGATGCCGTAATACCCGTATAGCTATGGCACACCACCGTCACTGGGCCGGTTTTGGATGCTGCGGTAATTGCTTTGCGAAGCACGTCAGCATCAGTTGCCAACGATGTAAGCGGAAGTTCAATTGCAGTTACCTCAACATCATGGGTATTAAGTCGCTCGATTACTGGCAACCACGTCCAAGATGAGAAGAACGAACCGTGGACAAGAACGATCGACGATTCAGCCATGTTGTTGGGGGTTCGTCCGAACTAGCGGTACGTGTTGTTGCTGGTGTGGTCACCTGCAAGCCAACGCTTGAGTGTCGCGTGGGCATCCACTTTGCGGGCAGCGTTGATCTTTTCAGCACCAGGCGCATCTGCGGTGAACTCCAACAACATGCCGTTTGGATCTTCGGTGTACAACGAACGGCAATAGCCATGTTCGAGAACGTACGTGCCTTCTGGCTTCCACTGCGCCTTCTGCAGGCGCTCAAAAATTTCGTCTTGTGTCTTCGCGGCAACATTTAGCGCAATGTGACGGAATGGCGATGGTGTGAGTTCTGGGTCAAACAAGTCTTGGTCAGACTTATTTGCGAACTGGAAGAATGCAAGTGCACTTCCGTCTGGCATCCCAAAGAAGCAATGGCAATACACACGCTCTGCACCAAAGAGTTCGTCGGTTTCTGACCATGTTGCAACTAGTGGCAGGCCCACAAGGTCTTCGTAAAACGCACGAGTAGCTTCAAGATCTTTCGACAAATACGCAGTGTGATGAAGTCGAGTTGGTGAGTCAGTTGCAGACATGTGCAGTCTCCTTAGCAATGGTTTTAATTGGTAATTGTTTGGTCCCCGAAAGATTGTCCGCTTGACGGACACTCTCCCGTATTGCGTACATTAGACCACTTTCTCAATCCTGTACAAGCAGGGCTTGGCATTAATGTCGTGCCGTGAATACCAACATGAAATGGGTGACCTGGGACCAGGCTGCCGTTTCTGCGGTAATCAGTTTTGCGGTGGCAACAATGGCGACTCGGTTTCCCGCCAATCGATTTCGATCACTCGTTCAAGCCTCCAGTACCGAACTGGGCTTGATTTCGTTCCTGTATATGTTGTGGCGCCTTGCCATGAACCTGCCACTCGACAAACCGTCAGGGGCTATCGAACGTGCTCGCCAAATTAATCGGCTACAACACTTTCTTCATTTTCCTAGCGAACTTTCACTCCAGCACTTCGTGTTGCGCTACGACTGGCTTGCTCGTTCGACCAACTTTTATTACGCGGTATTCCATGTGCCGGCGATGATCGCCTTCTTAGTTTGGTTATTCATCCGTCATCGCAAAACGTACCCCCACTGGCGCAGTGCTTTAGCAATGTTGACTGCTGCGTGCTTGGTGATTCGTTATATACGTGTAGCGCCACCGAGGTTTCTTCCTGACCTGGGTTATGTCGACCTCGCTACGCGTTTCGGTCTTTCGGTGTACGGGCCAGTTGGCACGGGAGTGTCCGATCAGTTCGCGGCAATGCCATCGATCCATATTGGTTGGGCGGCAATAGTTTCATGCGGCATTATTGCTGCAAGTACGAGCAAGTGGCGCTGGATTTTCTTACTGCACCTTATTTTCACCACACTTGCTGTTTCCGCAACGGGAAATCACTGGTGGCTAGATGGTGTTGCAGCAGTTGCATTGCTGGCACTTGCGTTGCGAATTGACACAATGGTCCGTTCAAAATAAGTAATACTCAGTAATGCGCAAAGTTCTCGCAATACTCCTTGCAGCAACAGCTTGTCTAGCAGTCACAGGTGCAGGGTATAGAACCAGTTCGTCGACACTTGCATCGGCAACTTCAGAACGTGCGCGCACAAATTTCCTTGCGTTTCTTTCCCATGCACCACGCGCCACACCAAATGTCACGTTCACTATTGATCCAACCCTGAAGAAGGTGTACTCCGATCAAATCGTTGCCGATATTCGAAAAAATGTAAGCATGTGGTCAGATTTGCGTGATGCTTCCAAGCCAATGGATGTTTATGCGGCCCCAACACAACACTTTCAATTTATTTATAACTACATGAAGCAAGTGCTACCTGCCCAGCAGTTGGAATCGGGTTGGCTCGATGCCAAAGCCGAACGAGCGCGACAGGAACCAACGGGGTTCTTTGGCGGCGGAGCCCCTGGCGATTCCGTAAATGGAACTGCAGTACTGATGGTGTACGTACCAAATGGACGACCGACAAGCGACGATCACTGGAACTCGTTGACCAGCCACGAGTATGTGCACATTGCACAACGCTCAGTATTCAACGGAAGCATGGCGGCAATGCAGTGCTGGGTACGCGAAGGTCAAGCAAACTTCATTGGGTGGAGTTATGCAGGTCGCGCAAGCAAGAGCGCATACGTGCATGCCTGGAAATCACAATTACAAGACCTAGAAAACGAGCGAGAGTATTCACCGCAGCAACGACTTTCTGCAAAGTATTGGGAAAATTGGTTTATCGCGAATGAGACACAGGACATCACACGCGACTGCGATCCGACGCAGAACTATGTAACCGGAGCAATGGCTTTTCAATACCTTTACGGCACCTACGGATACGAAAAAGTGAACACATACATTCGCGATTTAGCTGATGCAGTTGCTCCATGCGGAGATGGAACCCCCAAGTTTGCAAACACCTGCATTACTGCACGAAACACCGCCTTCCAAAAGGCTTTTGGTATTTCGCTTCGCGATGCATACCCACAATTCGCTGCTCATATCGTTCGCGAATTGAAGTGGTTGACAAACAAGTAACCCGCATAACCCGTTTATCCATGAAGTAAAGTCGGAGTGAGCATGCCGTCTACGCCCCCACTACCCCCCGAGCTAGAACGCCTCAACCGTATCTATATCGAAACCTGTGAGGCTTTCGATAACAACGAAATTTCTTCTGAGACTGCGCGCACCACCATTTTGGGATTGCGCGCTATGGACGCCAAGGGTCGCACATGGGTAATTGACCCAAAGAAATCTGGAAGCCGAGCATCCTTCAAACAAGTTGAAACCGTTACTCAACTTGACGACGAATTCTCGCGAATGAATCGCACGTACCAAGAAACTTGTGCCCAGTTTGACAGCGGTTTAATTTCTGCCACGCAAGCGCGCATGAAAATTCTTGCCATCTCGTACACCGATGAAACAGGACAAACGTGGCGAGTGGACACCGAACGATCTGGAAGCCGCGCCTCATTCACTTCATCGCCTGCTGTTGCCAAGCCTGAAGCTACACAGAACACGCAACCGATTCCCGTCGTCGAATCTGAAACTCGTGAAATCGCAATCACTCCCGAGATCGAACAGGAACGAGAACTCATTTCTCGGCGAAATTTTTTGAGTGATCTCTCAGTGAAGTCCATCGCTCTCGGCGTACTCTCGGCTGGTGTGCTGTACGAAGCAGCACACCTATTCACTGGCAATTCCAACAGCACAGATTCGGGTTCAATTGCTAGCGGCGACACGTCCGACCCAGCAGCACCTGCAGAACCCGGTTGGTTTAAAAAATTTGGAGAAGTCCCCCTCAATACCGACATCGAATTTGGCCGATCGGTTCAAAATGTTCCGCTTACCTTCTATCGACGTCAAAGCGGAAGCAATGGCGCACGTGTTCTTGTCATCGGTTGTATCCATGGTGACGAATTTGTTGGTAACCGAGTAGTGGACATCCTTCGTGACATGCCGCTGGAGGGAAACATTGACTTATGGATGGTGCGCACCATGAATCCAGATGGCCAGCAACTGCGCACTCGCCAAAATGCCAACGGAGTTGATCTCAACAGAAACTTTCCAGGTAACTGGCAAAATATTGGGAAGCCTGGTTCCTGGCAATACGCGGGTGCCGACAGTGCAAGTGAACCCGAAGTGCAAAGCATGGTCAAGCTTGGCGAACTCGTGAAACCACAGTTTGTTATTTGGTATCACCAGGACTACTTCCGCATCGGACCAGGAACCGGACATGACGGAGATGTGAGAACTAAGTACGCATCCCTTGTTGGGCTTCCGCTTCTTGCCTTGGACTGCCTGTGTGGCTACACAGGTGACAAGCCATTGTTGGAAGCAGTTTTTGGTGGCACAGGAGCCAACTGGGCAAAATCATTTCAAGGTCCAAAAGGCGTCAGCATGACAGTGGAATTTGGCAAAACTCTCAGCGAAGAAGACGCCCAGCGCAACGCTCAAGCGGTTGTGGCAGTGACAAACGAATTTTTCTAAATTCGCCTGTCAGTAGTGCACACTTTTTTACGTGCTTCACCATCTTCATAGCAATGCTTTTCGGTATCTGCGACATTGAATTTCGCAAGGAAATCTGTTGTCTGCGGCAAGTTGTTGGCATATGAACACGGGTATGCAGAAGTAAATGGACACGGATTGTCGGAATTTTCTGCAACAGCCGTGCTGATAAACGCCCCAAGAGCCAACGTCCCATCGATATTGAGATGAATACCATCAGGTCTAAACCACGATTTTTGACCTGCGCTATACGCATTCCAGTCCGCAAGCGCAAAGTGCTGTGCATCACGCGCAACCGTGTCACGCACTACAGCATTGAACTCGGCGTAAACCGAACGTTTGCCGCGTGACCCAGAAGCCGGAAAATACAGCGATTCCTTGTAGGTCATCACAATGAGTTTCAAATTTTTATCACGAACAACGTCGATCAGATCTTTGAATTCCTCTCCGATTTTCTTCACACTGCTGTCGTATCCCGCCATCAACACCACTGCATCAAATGTTTCGGTAGTTTCCTTTAAGACGGTGACCACATTCTTTGGCGTGCGCTTCTCACGCCCAAAACACGACCACTCAGAAATACGCCTGCAAGATTCTGCATCGAGCGTGTAAGTAAAGCCTTGCAACGACTTTTCACCATCTTCAAACCATCGAAGACCGGCCATCGTGGAATCGCCCAACAACAGCACATGAACTGGCTTCACCGCAGGTAAAACATCTGCTGCCCCAGTTGCAGAGTCTCCAGAAATTGCCGCGTCTTGAGCGGCATCCATTTCTGCAAGTTGCATTGCCCCGGCATCAATTTTTGGAGCAACAGCAAACAACACCACCACTGCCGAAAAACTGAGCGATAATGCAATACCAGCAGCCGACAAACTGCGAAGCGAAGTCGTCGATAGCCATGTGTTGTGGCGAATGGGTTGTTCAACTATTCGATAAGAAATTGCAGACAGCACAAGTGCTGCAATTACAATCCAAGCCCTACCCCAAACCGACGGTGTACCAAACCGCGCTTCCACTAATACAAACAATGGCCAGTGCCACAGATACAACGAGAAACTGCGCGCGCCAAGACTTTGGAGTGGTTCAAGTGAAAGCAGCGAAACCGGGCCAAACTTGGCGTTTCCTGCGACAAGTACGAACACTGTTGCAACCACTGGCAAGAGTGCCGTATAGCCCGGGAAAATTGTTGACTCTGAGAGGATCACTGCGGAAGCAAGAACCGCGATGAGCCCTACCCAGCCGCCAATTGCCTTGACAATTTGTGGAATCTTGTCAATGCGTGACCCTGCGATTGCAAGTAAAGCCCCAGCACTTATTTCCCAAAAGCGCGAGTATGGAAGGTAATAGCCGGCTCCCGGGTGGCCTTTCGTGATCAGAACAGAAGTGATCAACGACGCAATCCCGCCAACAGTGCCTACCCCAAGTAACCACTTTCTCCAATGGGCTTTTCCATATTTCACTGTGGCAAACACCACCAGTGGCCACAACAAATAGAACTGCTCCTCTACCGCAAGCGACCAGAAATGACGCAATGGAGAAGGTGTAGTTACACCAGACAGATAATCAGACGTTCGGAAGAACAGCACGATGTTTGTGCAAAAACCAAGAGCACCAAGACCTATTGCGCTCAGGTCCCGTACCTTGCCTGGTTCAAGCATGAACAGCCCTGCAATGACCGTTGCCAGCGCCACCAGAATTGACATTGGCAATATTCGTCGCGCACGTCTGGCCCAGAAGTTGCGCAGGTCAATGGTGGATCTTTCGCCCGCTTCATCAATGAGTAGTTGAGTGATCAAGAACCCGGAGATCACAAAAAACACATCTACTCCGATATACCCACCAGACAGCCATGGCACCCCAGCATGATTGAGCACAACCAGCCCAACTGCAAGCGCGCGCATCCCTTCAATATCGGTACGGCGTGTTTTCACTGGAAAGACGCTACCAATCGGGGCTACATTGTGCGAATGGACAACATACAAACTGCAGTATTCGGCATGGGTTGCTTCTGGGGAGCCGAGCGCTTGTTTTGGTCTTTGGACGGAGTGTCAGAAACCGCCGTTGGTTATGCCGGTGGCGCAACAATAAATCCTTCGTATAAGGAAGTGTGCAGCGGTACCACTCACCATGCAGAGGTGGTGCTCGTGAAATTCAACCCGGCAGTTATCCCCTACACAGATCTCTTGAATGTGTTTTGGGAAAGCCACGACCCGACTCAGGGCATGCGCCAAGGCAACGACTTTGGAACTCAGTACCGCAGCACCATTTACACAACGAACGATGAACAAGCGACAGATGCGCAGACAACGTGTCGCAATTTCCAAGCTGGCTTAACTACTGCCGGATACGGAGCGATTACCACCGAAATCGCACCGCTCGACACGTTCTATCTTGCCGAGGAATACCACCAGAAATACTTGGCGAAAAACCCTGACGGCTACTGCGGAATTCGCGGCACCGGCGTTACCTGTGCATCAGGTGTTTGACGCGTCGTAAATTCCTTGGATTGCTGAGTTCAGCAACGAATCAAATTCTGCATCGCTCTGCTTTGCTGACAAACCTTCGGTGAGTGCACGCGAGAAACTGGCAATCACTCCCTTGTTCTTTGCAAGTGCAACGTTGGCATCTGCACGGCTGTAACCGCCTGAGAGCGCAACAACTCGAACAACGCGAGGATGCGCAACGAGTTCGTCAAAGAAACCTGCAGTATTTGGAAGCGTGAGCTTCAACATGACGTTTTGATCTGCTGAGAGCTCATTCAGTTCATCCAAAATTGCCGACTTCATTAGCGCTTCAGCTTCTGCTTTTTGTGGGCTCTTAATGTCGACTTCTGGCTCGATGATTGGCACGAGACCGGCAGCAATGATTTGCTTGCCAACTTCAAACTGCTGACTGACAACGGCCTTAATTCCTTTTTCGTTTGCCAGCTTGATGACCGAACGCATCTTGGTTCCAAATACTCCGTGCTGTTTCGCACGCTCAAGCAGCGCATTGAGTTCTGGCATTGGCTTCATGACCTGGACGCCGTCAGCTTCATCGGCGAGGCCTTTGTCAATTTTTAAAAACGGAACTACGCCTTTGTCTTGCCATAGGAACTCCGCAGAGCCCTTGCCATCAATCTTGCGATCCATCGTCATCTCAAACAAAATGGCACCCAATACTCGTTCACCTGAGAACACAGGGCTCTTGATAATTCGAGTGCGCATTGCATGAATGAGGTCATACATCTGCTCATCACCTGAATACTCGTTCTCTTCAATGCCGTAAAGCAACAACGCCTTTGGTGTACTGCCACCGCTTTGATCGAGTGCTGCAATAAAACCCTTGCCGCTCTTTACTTTTGCGAACTGTTCGTTATTCATTCAAGTGCTCCCTATATATGTATGTCACGAGTGTAATTCGCCAGGCGTTACCCCTAATGGTGGCAGTTTTTCCCCACGCCCAATTGGGAAATAACGATGGTGCCACTGCCCTGTCAATTCATAAATCGCACTGCCACGTTGGCCATCGGAAGTAGTGACCTGCATTTCAGAAAGTCCGCCGCCAAGCATGTTCGG
>JBAXBR010000041.1:0-13280 GCA_037141855.1 Actinomycetota bacterium
TCTGTCCATGCCAACCCGTGGGGCAGCAGTGCGGTATCGAGCAACGTCATGTCGCTGGCGTAGGTAACAATGCACGCGTGCAACACGTTGTCGTCTGGCAATGTGCCGTCAGCTCGAATCCACACGCGCTGACCAGGCATCGGGTTTCCCTTCCGGCGGAACGGGTCTCCGTCGGCATAACGCTGATCAATTGGACGCGGCCGGTCATACCATTCTCCGAGTTTTTCTTTGTATGGCTCCATGCGTGTTTTGAAATCGGGAAGTGACTCTGGGTCTGGAGTTCCCTCCATCATGGAAATTTGATGTTCCAAACCCTCTTCATGCTTTTGGAAACTCGCATGCAGATTGAAAATGTCTTTTCCGTGTTGAATGGCAACGACGCGGCGTGTTGAAAAACTCTTGCCGTCGCGAATGCGATCTACTTCGTACAAAATTGGCACACCAGGGTCTCCTGCGCGAAGAAAGTATGCGTGAAGCGAGTGCACGTGGCGCCCTGGTTCATCAATGGTGCGCGATGCTGCAACGAGTGCTTGACCTGCAACTTGTCCGCCAAAAGCGCGTTGTCGATTTTCATCTGGTGATTGTCCTCGAAAAATATTGACCTCAATTGCCTCGAGGTCGAGCAGTGTGACGAGGTCTTGAAGGGGGGAAGCCATCTCTCTATGTTGCCAGTAAAGAGGCAGGGTAATGATCTGTTGTAGCGTGAAATGTTGTGACACAGTTGAGTGGTTTTCTGCGTGAAATCGCATTGAGCACCACCGGGTTCATGCCAGAAGATGAAGGAGATGCGCTGTTTGCTGCAGCATTGAGGGCTGGAAAGGCGTGCCCTGGTCTGCCGTTCGTAGAAATTGGCTCATATTGCGGCAGAAGCACCGTGTGGTTTGGCGAGGCTGCTCGTTTGTGCGACACCATGTTGCACGCAGTCGACCACCATGGCGGGTCTGAAGAAAACCAGCCAGGTTGGGAATGGCATGACCAAACATTGGTCGATCCTGCAACTGGTCGCTTGAACACGCTTCCACATTTTGAGCACACCATGCAGCGCGCAAATCTCACAACGGTTGTGAAAGCCGTCGTCGGCGACTCTCCTGTTATTGCATCTGCATGGAACGAACCAATTGGCATGTTGTTTATTGACGGAGGTCATGGTCGCGATGTTGCGCGTAATGATTATGTGGCGTGGACACCACACGTTGCTGTTAGCGGAACACTTGCCATTCATGATGTATTCAGCGATCCGGCTCTTGGTGGCCAAGCGCCATACGAAGAGATTTACCTTGCAGCGATTAATTCAGGGAACTTCGTAGAAACTTCGTGCACGGGTTCACTGCGAATTTTGCAGCGAGTGAAATAACGAATCAGTCAAAAACTGTGCTGCTCAGAAACAACTTGCTTGCAGGTGTTGCTTGCGAAATTGCATCTGCAGCAAGAATGACAGCTGCAGCGGTGTACGCGCTGCGTTCGTCTGCTGGAAACACAATTCTGCCCGGGTAACTAATGCCGGTGAAGTACGAGCCATCGTCGTTGCGGTGCGCGCGAGTCCATGACAGCAATACTTTTGCCTTATCAATTTCTCCTGCTGCAGCATGGGCAAGTGAACACTCAGCGGTTTCTGCTGCGGTCACCCAATCTTCGTCGTTCACGCAACGCACGCCACGACCATCAATGATGAACTCATCCCACTTGTTGAGCAATCGGGTTTTGGCCTCTGCGCCAATGGTTGCACCAGTAAGTACTGGGTAATACCAGTCCATTGCCCAACGCAGTTTTGGCTCAAACACGCTTTGGTCTGAGCCAATGAGATGGTCAATCGTGTCGGCTGCGGCTCGCCACTCTGGCTGGCTTTCACCAATGATTGCGCCAATGTTTGCTCCCGAATGGAGCGCATGGCGAATAGAGGATGACCCAGTGAGCAATGAATAATCCCATGGGCGCGAATCAACTTCACAGGCCCACAAAATAGTTCCGTCGTCTTTGCGCATACCAAGCACCCAAGTAAGCGCGCGCTTTACCGTTGGCCACATCACACGAATGAAAGCTTCGTCCGAAGTGACGAGGTAGTGATGCCAAATTCCCGCAGCAATGTATGCACAGACATTGGTGTCAAGTTTTGCTTCTTCGAGTGTTCCATCTGGCAGGTAATAGTTGTGCCAGCTGCCGTCAGGTCGTTGAATATCGGCAAGCCAACAGTATGCGCGTCGAGCCTCGTCATGCATGCCCATCACGTCGAGGGCCATTGCGGTTTCAACATGGTTCCATGGGTCGCAATGACCGTTTGGAAACCACGGGATCATTCCATTGGGAAGTTGCAGTGCAGCAATGGTGTTTGCGGTTGCCAGTAGTTCGTCGGTTGTAATGATGTCTGTAAGTTCATCGTTTGATTGTCCGGGAAAAATCACGATGCTCGTCCTGGCTTCTGCGAATACACGATGTAGCTTTTGCCAAGCACGGGAGCCAATACTTTTTCAAGTGTTCGCGTCAGGGTTGGGGCAGAAACGATGTCCCACTCCAAAAACTTTTTATAAGCATTGACAAATTTGTTGTCTTCGCGAGCTGGACCAACTGCACAGCGAAGCCACCAATATGGAGAATGCAAACCATGTGCGCGGTGCTCATCTTGTACAACGAGGCCAGCAGCGCGCAGTTTTGCTTTCAACTCCGTGCCCGAATAAATGCGCACATGCCCACCTTGAACAAATGGCGCGTGATATTCATCTGAAAGCATCCAGTTAATTTTTTCAGGAAACCACGATGGAACAGTTGCTGCAAGTACTCCACCTGGCTTCAGTACACGTGACAGCTCACTTAGTGCGGCAACGTCGTTTTGAATGTGCTCAAGCACTTCAGAGGTCACGATGCAGTCGAAGGTGTTATCGGCGAATGGAAGTCGTGTTGCATCGCCGCGCAATACAGCGACAAGATTTTCTGACTTAATTTCACCGGCTTCAAACATTGCAGCAAATGTTGCTCGAGTGACGGTTGTTTCTTCCTCTGCGTAGTCAAGCGCTACAACGCGTGCGCCGCGACGTGCTGCTTCGAATGCGTGTCGCCCAAACCCTGCTCCTGCGTCGAGGAACATGGACCCTGGGCCAACCGGCAACTTGTCAAAACGTACGGTCAACATTGGCTATTTTGCGTCCCGTTTACGAAGTTTTTCCACGTTATGTGGCATGGTGAGCACTTCTCGGTATTGATCGACGGTGAGTTGGGCACAGTGCTTCCAACTCCAACGCTCCACGACACGCGTTCTACCCGCTGCACCGACTCGATTGCGCAATTCGGCATTATCGAGACCTCGACGGATAGAAGCAGCTAGTGCTTCGGCATCGCCTGCCGGGCATGACAGCACCGTGTCATTGTCGGTGCCTGTTACCTCTGGCAGTGCGCCACCTGTAGTTGCAACTAAACAAATTCCAGTTGACATAGCTTCAATTGCAGGAAGGCTGAAACCTTCGTACAGACTTGGAACAACTGCAAGTTCGCTTTCTGCGTACAACTCAACAATGCGTTCATCGCTCACACCCGACACATGGGTAATGCAATCAGTAAGACCAAGTTTTCGAATGAGGTCTGCGTTTGCGCCTTCGCGTGGTCGACCAATGATGGTGAGATGCACTTCGCGCTCGGTGCGAATTTTCGCCAAGGCTTCAAGCAGGTACGACAAACCTTTCAATGCAACATCTGCCGATGCGGTGGTGATGAGGTGTCCAGGCTTTCGGGCAATGTGCGGAAGCGGCGTGAAGAGATCTGGGTCAACTCCAACCGGTACAAGTTTCATGCGGTCGAGTGACACTTTCATGTCGGTGTGAATGTCGGCGATGGAGTTTTCGCTGACCACCACTACTCGCGGCATTTTGCTCGCAACTTTTCCTTGCATGTTGACGAACGAATACCAGCGGCCAATCGCCTGACGTTTCCACCAGGTCTTCGTGTGTTCCATTTCCAACTTGCGATCTTTGGTGATGGGGTGGTGCAGGGTGACGATGGTGGGAATGATTTTTTCGATTTTGAGAATTCCGTACCCCAAACACTGATTGTCGTGTACGAGATCAAAATCATGCACGCGTTTGCTGAGTTCGTTGTATGCACGGATGCTGAATGCGCGTGGTTCGCCAAATGTTCCCTTCAAGAACTGCGCAGTCTCCACAAAACTTGGCCAGTCTTTAATTTCCCAATATGCAGGAAATCGGCCTGGATACAGATCATTAAAAATGTCGAGGCTTGGCAACTTGTGCAGGGGAATGCGCTCATCAAGAATTGGGTATGGCTGACCACCGAACACTTCTACGTGGTGACCCAGGTCAACCAAAGCCTTAGTGAGATGTCGCGTGTACACGCCCTGTCCGCCAACATGAGGCTTACCTCGGTAGGTGAGGTAAGCAATGCGCAGAGGGCCGTTGGGGTCAAACGGCAACGACATAAGGCTTTCAGCCTACCTGTGAGTAACTTTCTATAACCGAGTGGGAACAGTGCGTTTGCGGGCAATAAATGCAAGAGATCCAAGAAGAGCAACCATCGCCACGATAAACGGAAGATCTCCTAAGTCGGAGTACAGCGTGCGCCCCGAGCGCAGATTGATGGTGCGCGTGAGCACACGTTGCTCACTGACACCCGTGCGGTCGTACACCTTTCCTGTTGGCGAGATGAATGCTGAAAACCCCGTTGGAGAAACTTGTACAAGCCAGCGTCCATTTTCTATTGCGCGTAGTCGAGACGAAGCAATTTGTTGTGTCTGCAAAATCGTTCCGGTGTAGCTGGATCCATTCGTTGGATTAACCAGCATTGAACCCCCCGCTTCAATTCCTTCGTTCGCGCGACCGCTGAAGAATACTTCCCATGAAATGACTACACCAACGGTGGTGTTGCCAACATGTAATTGCGCAATGTCTGAACCTGCAAGTGCGTCACGTGGAATTCTGTCGACAGGAGCGCCAAGAGTTTCGAGTAGTCCGCGTAACGGAACAAATTCTCCAAATGGCACACGACGAACTTTGTCGTAACGGTCTCCAAGTGTTCCGTCTTCGTTCACCACAATCTGCGCATTAGTGAAGTAATGCGCATTCACATCTTCAGTAACTCCGACAACAAATGGTGCGTGAAGCCGTGCAGCCTGTTCGGCAACTTCGATGCGTTCATTGCTGCTGGAAAAGTTAGGAACGTCAATAACATTTTCTGGCCAAATCACCATGTCGAGGTTTGTGCTTGTGATGGTGCGAGTTGCTGCAAGGTGCCGTTCAACGACATCGCGAGGGTTGGTGTTAATAGCAAGCGTTCCCTGTGGTCCGCCGCCCTGCACCGCTGCAACGTTGCGCGTTTCTCCCGTGTCATGACCGTGAGGTGCAATGATTCCAGCACTAATAACAAGTGCTACTAATGCGCTAAACACTGCAACGTGTTGTATCCGTGGTGCAACGACAAGTTGTGATAGCGCAAAACCAATTTGCAGAACGCAGAAGGTGAGCAACAGTGGTCCGCCAATGCGCACAATGCCAACAAGTGGGGAAGCAGATTGCGATATGGCAAGTGATGCAAGTGGAACCCCACCAAATGGAAAAGAAAAGCGGAACGTTTCAGCCAGCGTGTGGGCAAGTGGAAGTGCAATAAGCGGGTACATGCTGCGCGAACCAATAACCGAAGCAATGCCGTGAAATGTGGCGAACAGCAATACGGCGATCACGTATCCAGGAGGGGTGAGAAACCACATCCAACACATGCCAGGCGCAAACCATCCGAACGCGAAAACTGTGCCAAGCAAAAATTGTGTACGCGGACGCGTTGTTCCACTAGTTGTGATGCGCGCAAAGATCGCAATTCCAATAAATGCGAGTGGCCACCAACCCCATGGCGGAAGACTGAACGCAACGAGCGTTCCCGATCCAAGCGCTACGAAATATCGCGATCGGTTACTGCTCGGGGTCATGCGTCAATCTTGGCAAGTACTCGCGCTGCAGCACGATTTGCGTCTGCAATGCACGAAGGAATACCAATGCCGCGATAACTTGCGCCGGCAAACACCACGCCAGGCGCAGACACATCAAGCATGTGTTCAAGTCGGTCAACTGCGTCGAAGTGGCCTGGTCGATATTGCGGAAAGGATTCGACCCAGCGTGTAACACGCACTGAAGTTGGCGACAGATCGATACCCAAGTGCCAATACAAGTCAGCGAGTGCCAACTTCACGAGGGTCTCGTCGTCAAGATGATGCATTGGCATGCCATCGCGACCGAGCGACACGCGCAGCACCATGGAGTTGTCTGCAGTTTGCACATGCGCCCATTTGTTTGAAGCAAACGACACAGCGGTAACTGCGGTTTGCTCAGGTTTTGGAACCAAGTATCCACTGCCAGTGAGGTGTTGTGGCCACATGCTGCGCGGAACGGTAAGTGCGATCATGACAACTGATGCGTGTTCACGCACAGCTAAGTGTTTTGCAGCATCCTTACTGAGCGATTCGACAAGCCTTGCACTGTGTCGAGCAGGTGAAGCCATCACCACGGCGTCGCAGAGCACAGTTCCATCATCGGTCTGAATAAAAAACTGCCCACGTTTTGGTTGTTCAATTGCGCGCACCGGTGAAGACATCTCGATAACACCGCCAAGTTGTTTCACATGTTCAGCAATTGCTGTGGTGAATGCGTGCATGCCTGCAAGTGGCGCAGCAAAAATTGGCCCACCCGTTACTCGCTTTGCCAGTGAGTCCTTCACCGAACTCATCAGGCTGCGCGGCTGTGCAAGCAAGTCGGCAATTTGTGGCATGCCTTTCACGCTGAATGCATCGGTATCAGTTGCATAAATGCTTCCAACAAGTGGGTCAATAATTCGTTCGAGCACTTGATTGCCGCAACGTGCACGCATGGCAGAACCGAGGTTGTCTGTGCTTCGTCCGACACGCTGAGGCAGCAGTGGCTCTAGAGAGGCGCGCAGTTTTCCCGAAGTGCTGAGAAGAGAAGTAGACCACGCGGCACGAATGGAGCCAGGAACACCGAGCATGGTTCCGTGAGGAATGGGGTGCAATACGTTTTGCCAGATGTACGCCTCTCCTGTTGCTGGCGAAGTAAGCGCATCGGCAAGGCCAACTTGTTTTACCAGATCCATTGCAGAAGGTGTGCGCGTGAGAAATGCATCTGCTGATTCATCAAGCAATGGAATGCCAGCAAATGGAGACGAGTTAATCACTCCACCAACTCGACTGAGTGATTCAAAAATGGTGACGCGCGGTGGGTTCGGCTCGTTCAAAATGCGTAATGCTGCTGCCAGGCCGGTGATTCCTGCACCGATGACGACAACATGTTTATCGTTCATGATTGTGCGGCGGTGATTACCCGTTGGGCGAGGGCAGCCATAACTATTGCATTGTCGTTGACGCACGAGGTGCGGTCAAACTTCAAGCCGTGCTGGTCGGCGCGGTGTTTCGCTTCAATATCGAGGTCGTACAGCACTTCAAGATGGTCGGCAACAAAACCACATGCACTCACTAACACTGCATCGGCTTGCTTGTTTGCTGCAATGGTGTCGATCACATCAAGAATGTCTGGTCCAATCCATGGCTCAGGTGTTCTGCCGGCAGACTGCCACGCGATTGCCCAGTCGTCGCCTTCGTTCAATCCAAGTTTGTTCGCAACTGCAGTAGCCGTTGCGTGTAGTTCGTGCGGGTAAGGATCGCCACCATCGATGATGCGTTGCGGCAATGAATGCGCTGTGAATAATACTCGTGTGCGTGCTGGAAGCGCAGCCTTCTTTGCAGCCATGTCAGTTGCTAGAAAGTCAATGAATGCGGGTTCAGTTGCCCATGATTCAATGCCAACCACGCTGATGCCGTGTGGCTCGGCAGCGACTTGGGCGCGACCTACATATTGACCAATTGAGTACGACGAGAAGTGAGGGGCAAGTACTAACGCAATGATCTTTTTGATTCCTTGACGCGCAAGGTCATCAACCGTTTCTTCAATCATTGGGTGAGCATGCTTCAAACCCAACTGCACAACAAATTTTTCTGGAGCAATGGTGTCGAGTGCGCGTTGTAATGCATCGCGTTGTGCTTCCGTGCGTGCGGCAAGCGGCGAGATGCCACCGATGGCGTCGTAACGAGCCTTGAGGTCGGCAAGTTGTTCTTCGGTTGGTGGTCGACCGCGACGAATATCGGTGTAATACGGGAGAATTTCTTCTGGGCTACGTGGTGTTCCGTACGCCATGAGTAGCACGGCAATTTTATTGCTCATCTGTTTACCGTTTCGTTGAGTTGTGAACGTGTTCAACTATTGCAGCAAGCACGTCGGGGTTGGTAGGTGGCTGCACGCCGTGTCCAAGATTAAAAATATGTCCAGGGTTTCCGCCATTGTCGGCAAGCACGGCATCGGTGCCGGCAAGCGCTGCTGCGATGTCGCCAAGAACGAGTTCGGGGTTCAGGTTTCCTTGCACGATGGTGTCTGCGCCAAGCCTGCGTCGTGCATCGGTAATAGATGTGCGCCAGTCCAAACCAATAATTTGTGGACCGGCCTGCTTCATCATTTCCAACAGGTGATCGCAGCCGAGCCCAAAGTGAATGCCCGGCGCATGAGGATGCGACCTCGCCAGTTGCGCAAACACGTATGCCGAATGCGGAAGCACCATGGTGCGGTATTCCTCGTGAGTCAATGTTCCTGCCCAGGAGTCGAACAATTGAAATGCTTTGGCGCCAGCGTTGAGCTGACTTGCAATCGATGCCACCGAATGTTCGGCAATGCGTTGCATGAGCGCGTTCCACAGCTCGGGCTCTTCGCGCATCATCTGTTTAGTTACTAGGTGGTCGCGGCTTGGCTTCCCTTCAACGAGGTAACTGCCAACGGTGAATGGCGCTCCGGCAAACGCAAGAAGTGGCACGCGCAACTCGGCTGCGAGCATGCGCACAGTTTCCAATACATAAGGAGTGTCTGCCTCTGGGTCGAGCGGACGAAGGCGCTGTAAATCTGCAAGGGTGCGAAACGGTTTTTCTGCAACTGGGCCGGTTCCTGGTGCAACATCAATTCCGAAACCAACTGCATGGGCAGGAACCACAATGTCGCTGTACAGCACAGCCGCATCGACGCCGTAACGAGCAACTGGTTGCAAGGTGATGTCGGCTGCTAGTCGTGGTTGCTTGATGGCATCGAGAATGCTGCCTTCGCCTCGAACCGCGCGGTATTCAGGAAGGCTTCGTCCTGCCTGGCGCATGAACCACACGGGTGTGTGTTCAGCGGGTTTGCCCGTGGCAACGTGCAAGAAGGCAGTAGGTGAACTTGTAGCCGACATTGTTGACAACGCTACCTGTTGAGCATTGCGTCAAGCCGAGCCACACGGTCAATTGCGGGTGGGTGTGACAACAGTACGCGCGACAAGAATTGAGTCGGCTCAGTTGCAGGAGTGCGATTGATTACGCGGGTAAGTGCGTAGCGCAACTCGCGACCAAAGCCCATTGCGTATGCACGGCGGTCTGCTTGAAACTCGGCGCTTCGACCAACAATTTCGCCAAGCGATTGCGCGAGCAAAAATCCGATGAGCAACACACGCGAAAGTGAAGTGAGCACAACGTTGATGATCCAACCAACAAGTTTGAAGGTTGCGTATTCCACTTCAAGCCGTTTTGAAATGCGAAGGCCAGCATCACGCGTACGAATACCAAGTTGTGCAAGTCCAAGTATCGGCATGCTCATCCATTGTGCAACGGTGAGCGCAATGGTGTGGCCACCTAGGTGGTGACTCAGCTCGTGTGCCAACACTCCCGTGAGCTCGTCCTCGGTGAGATGTTCGATAGAGAACGCCGACACCACCAACATGTGTCCGCCACAAGCGAACGCATTGATGTCGTCAACATCTGCAACCGAGAGCACAAATCTTCCCGGGCGAATACCAACTTGTTGCTCGACAACTTTCCACGCAGGTTCAAGATGCGCGCGTTCAATTTCGGTTGGCTTCCGTGCGCCGAGCAAGCGAACGAATAGGAGTCGCTGCACTGGTCTGGAGAACAACACAATTCCAAAGAGGAATTCACCAACTGCAAAGTGGGTAAACGGAACGCTGAACATCGCAGCAAAGGGAATCCACAGCAATGCAATGGCACCAAGCCACACCGGAAACAGCGCAATAACTGGCGCAAACGCTGTAACTGCCGAGTATTCAACTCTGCGTTTGGATGAAGTCACCAGTTCATTCAACCACCGCGTGAACTATCGTCGTCAGTACAAGGGGGAGATGTATGTCGTACGCGGTTATTCCAGGTGCAGAAGCGTGGTCTCATGTTGGAACGGGCAATGTTGGGGCACTCGTTGTGCATGGTTTCACTGGTGACCCATCGTCAATGCGCGAGATTGCAGAAGTGTTCGGTGCAGCGGGTTTTCATGTGGAGTTGCCACGACTCGCGGGTCACGGAACTGATGTTGAAGAAATGATGGACACACGCTGGGCCGACTGGTCGCGTGATGCCGAGAATGCGTTAAGTGAATTGCGCAAGCGTTGTTCGAAAGTTGTTGTTGTGGGCTTATCAATGGGTGGAGCACTCACACTGTGGCTTGCATCGCGACATGCAGATCTTTCAGGAATTGTGTGCATTAACCCAACAACGAAATCTTCTGCATCAAAACTTGCCGGAGCTCGACTTGCCGTAAAAACGGGAAAGAAGTCGTTGCCGGCAATTGGTAGCGATATTTCAGACCCAGCGGTGAAGGAAAGTTCGTACGATGCAACTCCGCTTGCTGCTGCCGTTTCATTATTTGCAGACGGTTTGAAGCCATTGTCGAAGAAATATGGATCAATCAAAGTTCCGTTGTTGTTGTTTACTTCGACGAACGATCATGTTGTGAACCCGAAGGAAAGCGATTTCTTGGCAAGTAAGTACGCGGGAAGCATCGAACGAGTGGTGCTTGAGCGCAGCTTTCACGTGGCAACACAAGATGTGGAAAAAGAAACCGTAAACGCGAAAGCACTTGAGTTCGCGCGGCGAGTAACAGCTTAAGTGAATCTGTTTGCTCTCATTCCAAGTCCAAGCACGGGAGTGCTGCATCTTGGGCCGTTAAAACTCAACGCCTATGGAGCGATGATTGCGCTCGGAGTTGTTGCAGCAGTTTCGCTTGCGGGTAGGCGATTGGAAAAGCGAGGCGCCGGCACTCGCGAGGACATGAGTGCAATTGCCATGTGGGGTGTTCCTGCAGGAGTAATTGGTGGTCGTCTGTATCACGTGATTACTGACTGGGAATTATTTAGTGGCCACCCAGAACGCATTATCCAAATTTGGAAAGGCGGTCTTGGAATTTGGGGCGGAATTTTCCTTGGCGTGATTGTTGGAATTTGGGTAGGTCGCAGACGCGGTATTTCCACTTCGGTGTTGCTGACATGTGTTGCACCTGCTTTACCGTTAGCGCAAAGCATTGGACGATGGGGTAACTGGTTTAACCAGGAACTGTTCGGTAAACCAACAACAATGCCGTGGGGACTACAAATTTCGGAATTGCACACCAGGCAGGCGGGTTATCCGGTTGGCACATTGTTTCATCCAACATTTCTGTACGAGTCAATTGCGTGTTTAGTGCTGTGTGGATTGTTGTTACTGCTCGACAAAGCAGTGAAGCGCCCAGGCTTTTTATTTCTGTATTACACAGCGGGATATACGTTGTTTCGCTTTTTCAATGAAGGACTGCGTATCGACCCCGCTCATTCAGCCGGCGGACTCCGCCTTAATCAGTGGGTATCAATCGTGGTGTTTGCCGTGTCGGTGAGCATGTTGTTGTTGCCACGCCGCGCTAAATCTGATTTGCCCACTTAGCCAATAGCATTACGGGTTGTGAGCACCCCGTCGTCAGGTTCGACCCCAGCACGAATCACTGCAGAAGTTGTAGCCAAGGTTGCCAAGCTGTCCAGCCTGCAATTAAGTGATGCCGAACTTGCGCTAATGACCAGCCAGCTTTCCGGCATGCTCGATCACTTCGCCGACATCGACAAGTTGGACCTCAGCAATGTTGCGCCACTGGCCCAGCCGTTTCCGTTGAAGAATGTGTTTCGCGAAGATGTTGTCGTTGCTGGTCTTGACCGTGACGAAGTATTGGCAGCGGCACCTGCGGCAGAAGATGGACGATTCCGTGTTCCGCCGTCACTTGGTTTGGGTGAACAATAATGACGAACCGTTTTTCTACCGTTGTTGACATTGCTGCAGACATTGCTTCGGGCAAAACCTCTGCAGTCGAAGTGTTAGAGCAACACCTTGCACGCATTAACGAGCGCGAAAGCGACATCCACGCATTCAATTTGGTGACAACCGAGCAAGCTCGCGCAACTGCACAACAAGTGGACGCCGACATTAAAGCGGGCAAACCTGTTGGGCCACTTGCTGGTGTTCCGGTTGCGTTGAAAGACAACATGTGTACGCGCGGAATTGAAACCACATGTTCGTCAAAAATTCTTGAAGGTTGGAAGCCGCCGTACGACGCAACAGTGGTGACGCGATTGCAACAAGCAGGCGCAGTCATGGTGGGCAAGACCAACCTCGACGAATTTGCCATGGGTTCAAGCACCGAGAACTCTGCCTTTGGTCCTACGAAGAATCCACTGGACACATCGCGTGTACCTGGCGGTTCAAGTGGCGGCAGCGCGGCTGCAGTTGCCGCTGGTTTTGCTGCCGCAAGTTTGGGCAGTGACACTGGCGGAAGTATTCGTCAGCCAGCATCGCTCTGTGGCCTCGTTGGTGTGAAGCCAACGTATGGTCTTGTTAGCCGTCAGGGAATTGTGGCGTTTGCCAGCAGTCTCGATCAGGTTGGTCCGTTCACGCACACGGTTGCCGATGCTGCATTGATGATGGAAGTCATCGGCGGTCACGACCCACTCGATTCCACTTCGTTGCCACAACCAATGCCGTCGCTTACCAGCGTGCTTGGTCAGGGCGTGAAGGGCATGCGCATTGGTCGTCTTGCCGATATGCCAGATGGTTGCGAACCAGAAGTACTTGCTCGAATGGATGCTGCATATATTGCATTGCAAGCAGCGGGTGCAACCATCGTTGATATTGCATTGCCGTCACTGTCGTATTGCTTAACCGCGTATTACCTAGTTGCGCCAGCTGAAGCGAGCAGCAACTTGGCTCGCTACGACGGCGTGCGTTACGGATTGCGTGTTGAAAAGAGCGATTTGCATTCCATGTACGGCGCAACTCGCGCAGCAGGCTTTGGCGCAGAAGTGAAGCGCCGCATCATGCTTGGCACCTATGCGTTGTCGGCTGGTTACTTCGATGCGTATTACGGCAAGGCACTCAAAGTTCGCCGCCTTATTGCTAACGATTT
>JBAXBR010000042.1:0-12410 GCA_037141855.1 Actinomycetota bacterium
TCTTCTTTGCAGTCTTTTTTGCAGTAGCCATGGCTCCAGCGTATAGGGCGACGGCTTCTCTACGAAAATGAGTCATACGATGAAGGCATGATCTCGCGCCGCCAATTCGTTACTGGAACTCTTGCAACCTTTGGTTTTGGTGGATCGCTCAGTTTTCTTGCTTCCTGTGCAAGTTCTGCGCCAAGTGCTGCCCCTGAACTCTTCCAGATTGTGCAGCGATTCCCCCAGGTTCTTGTTCCTGGTTCGGTTCGTATTCCAATTTCACTTGCCAACCAAGCAGGCTTGCTCGGAAAAACGAGTGGCGTAGAACTACCGGCCGAACTTCACGCAAAGTTATTGAACTCCGAGACTGGCGAAGTGGTGATCGCCGATATGACTGCCACGAAGCACGACACGAGTATTGACCCTCCGTATTGGCCATTTCGAGTTGACATTGCAACAATCGGAATCTATTCACTAGTTATCGAAGGTGGCACTCAGGATGGCGCAGCTATCCAGATCATGGATCCTTCTACTATTTCCATTCCACTTATCGGATCGCCGCTTCCTGGTTTTGAAACGCCGACCGTTGCAAACCCGCGCGGTGTAGATCCGGTGTGCACACGCACACCTGAACCATGTCCATTACATGACATCACATTGAGCGAAGCACTGAAGCGCGGAAAGCCTGTTGCCTATCTCGTTGGCACTCCTGCACATTGTCAAACTGGCACGTGTGCACCTGCACTGAACGCGTTGCTTTCATTGCGTGATTTAGTTGGCGACAAAATCACCATGTTGCATGCCGAGATTTATACCGATGACACTGCAACTACTGTCGCACCTGCAGTAGAGGCATTTAACATGACGTATGAACCAGCACTCTTCATTGCAGATGCAAAAGGAAAACTGGTAGAGCGCTTCGATGCAATTTTTGACGCTGCAGAAATTACTGAAGCGTTGAAGACTCTTGGTGTGCTGTAACTAAATCAGCTGAAGCTGTTGCCACAACCACAAGTGCGCGATGCATTTGGGTTGTTGATTTTGAAACCAGCGTCTTGTAGACCGTCCTGATAATCAAGGCTTGCTCCTACGAGCAACTGTGACGATGCTTGATCGACAACAACTTTTACATCACCAAATGTGAGCTGCTGATCTTCAGCAGTGAAGTCACCATCGAAAAACATTTCGTATGAAAATCCTGAACAACCACCAGGTCGCACTGCAACGCGCAATGCCAGATCGGTTGCGCCTTCTGCTTCGAGCAATTGCTTGACCTTGGATGCCGCATTGTCAGTAAGTGTGATCATGGACCAAATGCTACCCGTGATCCCTTGCAAGGTAAAGAGCGCAGGGCTACAAAATTTGAGGCTTCACGATAGGTTTTAACCATGTCCAGCCCTCAGGTGGCTCCACCAACAGCACATGAAGTAACTGAGCTTTTGCGCGCTGTCATGGACCCCGAGCTTGGCGACAACATCGTGGATTTGGGCATGGCAGGCGATGTAACCGTGAGCGCTGAAGGCTTGGTATCAATTGCCATGAAGCTCACCATCAAGGGTTGCCCTTTGCGCGTCCAGATTAAGAACGACATTGAATCTCGTGTGTTGGTACATCCTGGCGTTTCCAAGGTGACCATCGACTGGGGCGAGATGACCGCAGACGAACGCAGCGCGGTGATGACTCGAGCAAGATGGAACGCCCGTGAACAAGCAAGCGATACTCAAGTACCCGTCAACGCACGTGTGCTTGCCATTGCTAGTGGAAAAGGCGGAGTAGGAAAAAGTTCCGTCACCGTCAACTTGGCCGCCGCAATTGCCGCGCAAGGAAACGTTGTTGGTGTACTCGATGCCGATATTTGGGGTTTTTCGATTCCACGAATGTTGAATATGCCCGATCGCTTAGAGGCCAAGCGCGTAGATGGAAGCGACAAACCACGCATCATTCCAAATGAACGCAAAGTTGGAACCGGACTTTTGAAAGTGGTGTCAACAGGAATGTTGGTGGAAGACGAAGGCACCGCACTGATGTGGCGCGGACTGATGTTGACCAAAGCTGTTGAACAATTTTTAAACGACGTGCAGTGGGGCGAACTCGACTACTTACTCATTGATATGCCACCAGGAACTGGAGACGTGCAAATGGGACTTGCTCGCATGTTGCCGCGCACAGATCTCATCATCGTCACTACCCCTGCAGTGTCAGCACAAAAGGTTGCTATCCGCGCAGCAGATATGGCGCGCAGAAGTTTCCTCCGCGTTGCTGGAGTAATTGAAAACATGACTTCATTTACCTGCGATCACGGAATCACCTATGAACTGTTTGGTCAAGGCGGCGGTCAAGCGCTTGCGACCGAAATTGGATCTCCATTACTCGGGAACATTCCAATCGAAGCAGCAGTCGCACATGGCAGCGACACGGGTGAACCGATTGTGCTGTCAAAGACCGGCGCGGCGGCAGCAGCATTCACTGCGATTGCTCAGCGAATAGTTAGCGAAACAGTTTCACTGCAAGACATGGTTGGTTGCTCGGCACGCTCCGAAGAGGTCGTGCAAGTTTCGGTTTCTCAGCGCCGTTAATTTTTGTAGTCAACATCGCCGGGCATTGAAATGCCCACAACTCGACCTTCGGCATCAACTTTCAATTGAGGAATAATCGCCGTTGGTGTGCCGATTTTCTTTGCGGCAACGAGCGCATCAGCAGTTGTCGCGTGCGGAAGCAAGAACTCTAAATTACGAATGGTTGGCGGCATCATTGCCAAATCACCGCTTTGCTGGCGCTGCAACGCATCGGCTGGCGAAACCCACAAGCTGGCAATCGTTTCGCTGTCGTCATGCAATGGTTCCTGGCCTTCTGGAGCTCTCGCCACAAAGAATCGCGTGTCAAAACGTCGAGCTTCGCCAAGTGGTGTTATCCAGTGACTTACATAATGAATGTTGTCGGTAATGAGACGCAAGCGCTCGGCATCGCAGAGCTGCATCATTGACGTATTGCCTTCGTGTACTTCGTGACGAGCTGCAGAAAATCGCGCGATCACATCTTCGTCCTCGAAACGAATCATTTCTTGACCGTCTGCAGGACGCGCAAGCAACACGCCCGCTTCTTCAAAACATTCACGAATAACTGCTACCCAATACGAAAGCCCGCCATGTGGAATGGCCAACAATGCGCTCGCTTCTTCATCGGTGAGTCCGTCGCAATGCGCTTCAAGCGTGGACTCCGCATCGTTGGCATCTACGCGGCCACCCGGAAATACATACATGCCCTTCGCAAAGGCCGCATTCAACGTGCGCTGCAACATAAACACTTCGATGCCGTTCAATGGATGATCGCGTAAGAGCATGACGGTTGCGGCTGGCCGAATAGGCACCATCACCGGATCAAAATCAGTTGCGCTCATGCCGACTTACCAGTGTTTGCTACTCGCTTGCTTCTTCCCAATACATATGCACCAATCACCGCAACAACGCTTCCGACGACTGCGAGTGGCGCAACAGATTCGTGATTGACCAATACACCAAGTAGGAGCGATACTGCTGGCATTAAGTACAAACTCCCAGCAGCGCGCGTTGAACCAATTCGACCCGACAACGTCACCATTGCAAAATGTGCCATGGCCGTACCGAGCACACCGAGTGCAAGCATGGCTGCGAGTGGACCCCATGCGAATGGTCGATCATTGTTGATTAACGAATACACACCAAGTGGCGCAAGCAAAATTACCGCAACAATTTCAGCACGCAATAACACCGGCAGTGATCCGTATAACTGCTGTAACGGTGATGCAACATTGAGCGCAAACCCGTACAGCACGAGCGCGCCAAGAATAAGCACAACACCAAATGTGCTGGAAGAACTTTCACGAATGGATGGAAGCGCAATGAGCACTACACCGCCAAAACCAATCGCGAGCCCCAGCATCTGTCCACGAGGTGGTAAACGTCGCGCAATGACCGAAGCAACAACCGCAACAAACAGTGGCGTTGCACCATTCAACATTCCCGTCACGCTGCTTGACACATGTTGTTCTGCAAATGGAAACACAGTGAGTGGAACGGCTAGCCACACTAGAGACAACACCACAATGTTCGGCCATGCTGCCCTTGGCACTGGCTGGCGCGCCTTCGGAATCATGCTCAAGGTGATGCACCCAAATAGCACGCGCATCGGAGTAATCAGGCCTGGTGCAAATGAATCCAACCCGATATCAATGAAGTAAAACGATGAGCCCCAGATCAACCCGGGAATGACCAACAACAGCCAATCAAGTGGCTGCAAAGGCACCGTTTCAGATGCCTCGCGACGCTGTGTTACTTCGTTACTCACTCGCACCTGTGCGCTTCTCGCGGTAGTCGCGCGCAGCACCTTCCAGCGGTTCAATTTCTAGCGTCACACCATCAATAGCAGCAACGCGAAATGGACTACCTGAAGTAATCGGCGTCGAACGGTTTGTGCGTGCACGCCACTGCGCATCGTGAACGTTAACAATTCCTTCAGGGTTCACATCACTTACCGCAATACCTTCGGTGCCAATCAACCACTCACGACCAATAGTTGGTGTTGCAAAACGCGTGCGCACCATGCTTGGCATTCCCACAATAAATGCCAACGTCATCATGGCAATTCCAGAAATCAGTGTGATCCATGACATGCGCATGTTGCTTCCATCAATTGGTTGATACAACGCAAACGACGCAATGACGAACATAACAAGCCCTGCCCCCGTCCAAAATC
Source organism: Actinomycetota bacterium (assembly GCA_037141855.1). Classification (GTDB taxonomy): domain Bacteria; phylum Actinomycetota; class Acidimicrobiia; order Acidimicrobiales; family Ilumatobacteraceae; genus UBA3006. Next base: position 4,714 of record JBAXBR010000042.1, read on the forward strand.
GAGGCACTCCCACTTGTACGTCTACTGCAAACGCAAGCACCGCAATCACGATTAACGCAACTGCCCACCCGCGTATAGGCAATGAAGCGAGCCCATATGTTCCCAATAGCGCGCAAATTGCGCCGACTACACCAGCAATTCCAATTCCTGCAGTGAAGAACTCAAAGACCAACAGTGACAAGCCGATGGCAAACAACAAATAGGCAACCGGCGGACTTGCAACAGTGTGCATTAATTGCCCAGTGAGTTCAAGCTTGAAGAAACGTGCCGATGTTGCGTCGCGAACTATTTGACCGCTGCTATCAACTTTTTCAATAACTGTGTTCAATTCTGCGTTTCCAACTTTTACTCCATCAAGTGCGAGCAACATGTTGCGCACAACAGGCACACCTTGGTCATCACCCGCGTAATTGAGAATGCCTTCTTTACGTGCATCGCTAAAACCAATACTCGAGGTGCGAAGCAATGCGCCAATGGTCCCAAATGAAACTTCCGTTCCATTCACTTGTAGCGCTCGTCCTGTAAACCCAATTCGTGCACCAGGGGCCATTGCTCGAACGTCAGCCACCGCAAGCAACTGAGCAGAAAGTCCATAAGCACGCGCGCCTGATGGCCCTACCCACACCGCAACAGGAATGGTTGCATGCGCAATTTTTTCCAGCAGAGCCGTCATCCGCTCGGGCGACACCACGGCGCCACGCGAATTCACTTGCAGCACCAGTGCTTGAGCACCATTGGTTTCTGAGCGCACGATCGCGTGCTCAATTTCAGCAACCACCACATTGTCGATCAATCCACTCACTGCAACGACGTCTACTGGAGCAAGATCGGTTGCCGATTCTGCTCCTGCGTTGCCACCGAACGAGCACAACACCGCTCCAACAGCAAGAGCGGCAATTGCAAGCCGTGAAACACGTGAGAACTTATGCACGAAAACCTCCGGGGTAAGCAGAACTGCACCTGTACGGTATCCGCGCGGTGCCTGCCCAGTCATCTCCAATCGCACAATACGTCTAAGAGATATGATCTGTTCGTGCATATTTTGGTTGGAACCGACGCCCAATGGGTACTTGATGAAGTGCTTGCGGCCCTCAGTTCGCCCGAAAATTCCTTCACTGTTTGCAGCAACGGTCGCGATGTTCCGAAAGCTATTGAAACACGCACCCCAGACGTAGCAATCCTCGATTCGCAATTCGGGTCAATGGGTGGCATGGCGGTGACCATGAATTTGCGTCTCGATCACAGCGATCATCGCATTCCCCACATTCCCGTATTGATGTTGCTCGATCGCGATGCAGATGTGCATTTGGCAAAGCGAAGTGGTGCCGAGGGTTGGTTAGTAAAACCACTCGACGCATTGCGAATTCAGCGTGCTATTCGCGCACTTGTTGCTGGCGACTCGTGGCACGAAGGCACAACTGCCGGAACTGTCCCCGCCGGACGCTAATTATTTCTTGCGAATTGTTCGCTTTGCTTTCGGAGTAGGCATGCGAACAAGATCATCATCAATGACATCGTGTCGAGGCCCCCAACTTCCGACAAGCGCCTGAACCATCGCTGCTGCTGGAAGTGCAAGAACTGCACCAATTGGGCCAAGAATTGCACCACCAACAATTGCTGAGCCAAAGGCCACTGCAGCATGCACGTTTAAAGTTCGCGCAGTGATTCGTGGAGAAATGAGATAGTTCTCAACTTGTTGATAAATCAACACGAACAGCAGAACAAGTAACGCTTTAAATGGTGAGCCAAAGAATGTGAGCAGTAACGGCAGGACGCCAGCAAGATATGTACCCACAACCGGCAAGAACTGCGAAACGATTCCTACCCACAACGCCATTGCAATTGGTGCAGGCGTGCCAATCGCTTGAAATGCAATCCAATGAAAGAACGCAGAAATAAGCGCAAGTAACGCACGCGAATACAAGTACCCACCTGTTTTTTCAATTGCCAGTTCCCACGTTCGTAGTACTGCTCGCTGTTTAGATTCGGGTAATCGGCTACAGATCACCCGTCTCAGTCGCGGACCGTCAGCTACCAAATAAAACGTGAACAGCACAATGGTCAGTAATTGCAACGATGCACCAAGGGCACTTACTGACAACGTGATTACTTTGCCTTGTTGTCGCTTAATAAACTTTTGCACCGGCCCCTTCGGATCGGCGATTGACGCATTCACTTGAGCCGGATCAATATTGGAGTGGAATGAGCTGTTAACAAAGTCCACGGTGTCGTTGACGTAGCTCTCGCTATTTTTCAATACATCTGCAACTTGATTACCTACGAGCGAGCCAACTGCACCAACAAAACCAAATATAAAAACAATGATCCCTAAAACGATGAGCAAGGTGCCCGAGCCGCGACGCCAACCACGTTTTGCTAACCGATTTACACCAGGCTCAATTGCCAAGGCCAAGAAAATTGACACCAGTATGAGCAACATGAAGCTGGAGAGTTGATGGAAAAGCTCACGCGCGACAAGTGCAGCAAGGAACATCATCCAAAACAGCGCGATTGCCCGTGGAACCCACTTTGGCATTGGGTTTGAAGTCACATATCCACAGTACTGCCGAGCGTGACTATGGATATTGACCCTCACGGTGGCACGATGTGATTGTGAACATTGCCCAGTCACTCAATATTGAGGCGCGTATTGCCGAATTTCGTGACTCACTTGGCGAAGCCTTGCGCAGTCGAGTTGTTGGACCAGATGCTGATGTACGAGTGCAGCAAATCATGGAGGTTGATGGCCCACGCTGGTATGCAGATGACCGGCCAATTCGTATTGTGCATGCCGACGCATCAATGTTTATAGGTGGGTTACGGGCGCTGTTATTGCAAACTCTGCACCCACTTGCCATGGCTGGCGTCGCACAACATTCCGATTACAAAAATGACCCGTGGGGCAGGCTCCAGCGCACGGCGGACTTTCTTGCCGCAACCACATTTGGGCCGGCAGTTGAAGCGCAACGAATCATCGACCGAATTCTGCATGTGCACGGCTTCGTTGTCGGAAATGCAAGCGATGGTAGGCCTTACTCTGCAAATGACCCGCACTTACTTCGGTGGGTGCATGTTGTTGAAGTAGATAGTTTCCTCACCGCTCACACGCAATTTGGCGAACACAAACTGACGCAAGAACAACGTGATGGATACGTCGAAGACATGTCACTCATTGCTACAAAACTTGGAGTTCCAGCGCCGCCAAAAACCGAGCAAGCACTTCATGATCAGATGAAATCGTTTAAGAACGAATTACAGAGCACGGCCGAAAGTCGTGATGCCATTAAGTACCTCATGTTCAATCCGCCGCTTCCATACCCAGCGCGTGCTGCCTACTACTCGCTCGTTGCAGCAACTGTGGCAACGCTTCCGGCTTGGTCGCGCGACCTATTGCGTATTCCATACTTGCCGGTGAGCGAACGTTTCGCGCTTCGTCCGCTCGGAGGGTTGTTCACCCGCGGGCTTCGCTGGATTACTGCGCCAACTTCGCCGTATCAGCGCAATGATGCAACAGATTTAGCCTGAGCTACAAACGCGTCATACAAGTTTTGTTGAACCGAGTCGGTATGCGCGGTGTCTTCTGGGTGCCACTGCACTCCAACCAACCAGTGATCAGTATGTTCAATTCCTTCAAGCAATCCGTCTTCGGCCCACGCAACCGCGACACAACCCGGCGCGACGGTGTCGACAATTTGATGATGGAATGATGCGCCGCGCAAAGTAGTTGCACCTAATGCTGTCGCCAACTTGCTGCCTTCGGTAATTCGCACCTCGTGCACAGCAAACGGTGCGCCTTCAGGAAAATTTTCAGGTTTGTGCAACACCTGTGCATCGGCATTCGGCAGTGTTGCAATTTCTTGCACCAATGTTCCACCCAACGCGACATTCGTAACTTGCAGTCCACGACAAATAGCCAGCACGGGTTTGCCCATGCGGATGGCAGCTTTCACCATGGTGGATTCAAAAATGTCTTGATTGGTAAGAATGCCGTACACGTACACGCTCGGCTCTTGCCCATACAACTGCGGGTCAACGTCGCCGCCGCCCATGAGCACCAAGCCATCGAAACGCGACATCAATTCATCGGCGTCTTCATCAGTCAAATCTTGTGGCACCACAACAGCGGGTTCGCCTCCTGCACGCAATACCGCATTCGTATATACGTCACCCGCAAAATGCACCGCACTGCGCGACACTCGGCTTGCAGGGCCAACGCGACCGGCAATGGCGATGATTGGTTTCACGCGCTACAGGCTACCCACGGCCAAATTGCACTTGGTCAAGCCCTAACCACGTAGCCATCAAGCCAAGTTCGGCATTCAGTGATTCATTAATTGCCGAACGTTTCACGCCTTTCTCGGTGTGCACGCTGTGCACCAACAACGAACTATTGGCACGGTCAGCCTTTAAGTCCACCCTGCCCACCATTTGGCCATTCATCATGAACGGCAATACGTAATAGCCAAACTTTCGCTTTTCCTTTGGCGTGTAGATCTCGATGCGGTAATGAAAATTGAATAACCGTTCGTTGCGTGGTCGACACCACACGAGTGAGTCAAACGGAGACAACAACGTAGTGGCGTATATCTGTGTGGGCAGCTTGGCATTGCAATGAACAAATGCTTTCTCTGTCCAACCTTCAACTGCAACCGCGCGCAACTCACCCTCTTCCAACAATTCGGCGATCAACGGCTTCACTACTGCCGGCTTTTGTCGGTAATAGTCAGCCAAGTCGCTTGCGGTTGCTACACCTTGAGCAATTGCCGAACGAACAAGCAACTGTTTACGAGCATCGTGCTCACTCGGCGTAGGCGCATCTAACACCCGCTGTGGCAACACTCGCTCGGGGATGTCATAAATTCGCGCGAAGTCTGTGCCTCGCCCGCGCGACATCAACTGGCCAGTGAGAAACAAATATTCGAGTGCAACTTTGGCTTCGTCCCAGTCCCACCACGTACCTTTCTTTTCTGTACGCGTGGAAAGTTCGCGCGAAGTAGTAGGGCCATTTGTTGCTACGTGTTTCAGTATTCGTCTCACGAATGCTTTGTTCTCTTCGTAAAAACTGGTGAGCCCCCAGTGCGTAACTTTTCCCGTGCGCGCTGCATTCATCTTCCACCGAAATAACGGATGTAAGTCGACGGGCAAATGCGCAGCTTCATGGCCCCAATATTCAAATAACTTTTGCGCTTCAGTTGCTTTGGGTATTGCCTTGCGATCATGAATTCCAAGACGGGCAAATAGCGGTAGCTCTTGGCTGCGCACCAATACATTCACCGAATCAATTTGCACAACACCAAGTCGCGACATGAGCGCATCTACATGGCGTTGTGTCGCTTTGGTTTTTGGACGCGCAGTATCAAAACCTTGCGCAGCAAGTGCAATGCGTCGTGCATCGGCGATCGACAGACTGTCGAATCGCTTGGCCATGAAGTGCCGTTTGGAAAGTACTAGTCGGCGACAGTGATGGTGACTGAGCGAATGACCACGTCGTCTTTTGGACGATCTCCTGGGCCAGTCGGAACGTTCTGCATCATTTCCACAATGTCGAGGCCTTTTACAACTTGGCCAAACAACGCGTACGCAGGTGGCAATTGCACGCCGCTTGGTCCACTAATGAGGAAGAACTGTGAGCCGTTGGTGTTTGGTCCGGCATTCGCCATTGCAAGCGAACCAATTTGGTACTTGCCAGGCTTTGGAAGCTCATCAACGAATTTGTATCCAGGACCACCGCGGCCGTTGCCGTCTGGGTCGCCACCTTGGCAAACGAATCCTTGAATAATGCGATGGAAAATAATTCCGTCGTAGTAGTGCTGTGCAGCCAAGAACACAAAGTTGTTTACGGTGATTGGCGCTGCAATTGGGTCAAGCGCAATAACCAATGTGCCCATGCTGGTTTCCATGGTGGCCGTGTAACGCTTCGACGGGTCAATGCCCATCTCTGGTGCTGCGTCAAATTTTTGTTTCTTCGGTGCTGATCCATCAAGTGGTGGGAAGTTCGACATAGCGCCAAACCCTAGCGGTGGATTTAGCCTCATCGCATATGCTGGTGCACATGAGTGATGCACTGGACCTAGACGCCATTGAAGCCAACTTGAGCGATGTTGAAGTTGCCCTCGAGCGCCTTGAGTCCGGTACCTACTTCACAGATGAAATTTCGGGTTCAGCACTGAGCGAAGATGTGCTCAGCGCCAACCCAACTGCACGCCACGCTTAGCGGTCGCGCATTTTTGCGAGCAAGCGCAAAATTTCGAGGTATAGCCACACGAGTGTGACCATGATGCCCAGCGCTGCGAACCACTCCATGTGTTTCGGTGCGCCTGCTGCCTCTGCCTTATCGATGAAGTCGAAGTCGAGCGCCAAGTTCATGGCAGCAAGACCAGCAACCAACACGCTGAAGCCAATGCTCATTCCACTTGAACCAGTTGGAATCAGACTTGAACCGAACATGCCAACAACGAATGAGAACAAGTAAAACACCACAAGTCCAAGCGTTGCGCCAATGACAATGCGGCGGAACTTGTCGGTGACGCGCAATATGCCCGTGCGATACAACGTGAGCATCACTACGAATACGCCAATGGTTGCACCAACTGCCTGCAACACAATGCCTGGGTACTGAATGTTGAACACCTTGGAAATTGCACCCACCACCGCGCCTTCAGCAAGGGCGTAAACGGGGGCAAGGATGCGAGCTGCAGTTGGTTTAAACGTTGCTGCAATCACGCTGACGAATCCAACGATCATTGCCACCATCGCCCAACCAGGGAAAGCGATGCTTTCGCCGACTCCAACGGTTTTTACCGAGCTCCAACCGAAGGTTGCCGCCGCAACGAGCAAGACCATGAGGAAGAGGGTTGCCGACATTGCACCATTGGCGGTCATTGGGTTGGCTGAGCGCCACGGCGAAACTGGGCCGTCTGTTATTGGGGCATTCCACGTGGACGGGGTGCTGGCTGCTGCGCCACCTTCTGGAGCTGCCCAACCGGCTTGTTCTGGGGTCTTTTCGACTGCTTTAGAGAATGCTTTGTCATTTAATAGAGGGTTTGCCATAGCTAAATAGTAAGGCACCCCTGTGAAAAATGTCCGTCACGTGCCCCATAAAAACAGCCGTGTTTTTTGGACTTTCGCGGTGTCGGTGCTTGACCCTGTCGGTATCGTTACCCCGTTCCCGCCTATAAGGAGTCACTGTGGCCAAAGACCGTATCGATCGTGACGAAGAAGACCTAGTCCGTCTCTATCTCACCGACATCGGCCAGTACGCCCTCCTCACCAAGGACGACGAAGTTCGTTTGGCGAAGGCAATCGAAACCGGCAAGCAAGCAACTGCCGAACTTGAAACGAACGATAAGACCATTACTCCAAACCGTCGTCGCGAACTTCGCAAGGACCAGCGCGATGGAACTAAAGCAGAGCGTCAATTCGTACAAAGCAACTTGCGTCTTGTGGTGTCGATTGCAAAGAAGTATCAGGCATCTGGTCTTCCGCTGCTCGACCTCATTCAAGAAGGCAACCTTGGCCTGATGCACGCCGTCGAAAAGTTTGACTGGCGTAAGGGTTTCAAATTCTCTACCTATGCAACATGGTGGATCCGTCAGGCAATTACACGCGGCATTGCAAACACAGGCCGCACCATTCGCCTTCCGGTCCACGCTGGCGACACACTCGCCCGTTTGCAAAAGGCACGCTCGCGCCTCGAG
>JBAXBR010000043.1:0-12303 GCA_037141855.1 Actinomycetota bacterium
CGCATTCACTTGTGGTCTGAAGTAGTTCGTGAAGACGGCGTCGTTGCCTTCACCGCAGAACACATCTTCTTGCATGTGGATACCAACACCGGCAAGTCCTCGCCAATGGGCAACGAGATGATGTCAAAGCTGAAGCCAATTGGCGATGCACATGCGAAACTTCCACAGCCAGTTGGCATCGGCCGACGTGTTGGCGAAAAGCCCGCGAAGTAGCAACCGATGAGTGCAGTGGTGTGGACTCCAGGCACTGTGGTTCCCGCCCCACTCGACCTATACACCTGCAAGGTTGAACAGGATTGGGTGGACTACAACAGCCACATGACCGAGGCTGCATACCTAACTGCAATGGGTTGGGGCTCCGATGCGCTGTTTACCTATATTGGCGACAACGACGAATACCGCGCTGCTGGCAATTCGTTCTACACCGTAGAAACCCACATTGTCTATGAGGACGAAGCCTTCCTCGACCAACCGCTGCATTGCACAACGCTTGTTCTCGACATTGATTCAAAGCGCATGCACATTTACCACGAGTTGTTCAATTCGGAAACGGGCAAGAGACTGTCAAATTGCGAGCAAATGCTGGTGCATGTTGACATGAAATTAGGCAAGTCTGCGCCAATTCTCCCCCACGTTGCCGAAGCGCTCTCCGCGATTTACGAAGTACACAAAACAGTGCCAACACCAGAAAATGTTGGTCGCGTCATGAAAATCAAACACAAGTAAAGGATCAATATGAATTTCGAACTCACCGATGAACAACAAGCAATTGTTGACACCACTCGCTCATTCACCGAGAAGGAACTGATCCCACACGAAGAGCTCGTTGAAAAACTAGGGAACGTACCACCAGACTTGGTGAAGCAGATAAAGGAGCGCTCAATCGCTGCTGGAATCTATGCATGCAACATGCCTGCTGAATACGGCGGTGGGGGACTTGACTCATTTGATTCAACCCTTGTAGATCGTGAATTTGGCGCAACGTCGTACGCATTGCATTACATCGTTGCTCGCCCATCAAACATCTTGCGCGCGTGCAAAGACGAACAAATTCAGGAGTACCTCATTCCAACAATTACCGGCGAACGAGTTGACTGCCTGTCAATGAGCGAGCCAGATGCTGGATCGGATGTTCGCGGTATGAAGTGCACCGCAGTGAAAGATGGCAAAGACTGGGTCATTAACGGAACGAAGCACTTCATTTCGCACGCCGACCTTGCCGACTACACCATCTTGTTTGCAGCAACTGCTGAAGAGCAAACCTCGAAAGGTCCAAAGAAAAAGATCACCGGCTTTTTAGTGGACTTTGACACCCCAGGTTGCGAAAAGGTTGCTGGATATAACAGCGTTTCGAACTCTGGATACCACAACTTGATCATCAACTTTGATAACTGCCGAGTTCCAGAAAGCAAGATTCTTGGTGAACTGCACGGCGGATTCGATGTTGCCAACGAATGGCTTGGCTCCACTCGCCTGCAGGTTGCAGCCGTGTGCGTTGGTCGTGCACGTCGCGCATTGCAGATGAGCATTGAATGGGCGGCCACTCGCGAACAATTCGGTCAGCAGATTGGCAAGTTCCAAGGAGTGTCGTTCAAATTGGCCGACATGCAGACACAACTTGATGCCGCAGAGTTGCTGACTTTGCGTGCTGCGTGGAATGACGCGCACGGAAAGTTTGACGATGCAGAGATGGCCATGGCCAAAGTTTTCGCCAGTGAAATGTGCCAGTTCGTTACCGATGAAGCCATTCAAATATTTGGCGGTATGGGCCTGATGGACGAATTGCCTCTCGAGCGCATGTGGCGCGACACGCGCGTTGATCGCATTTGGGATGGCACGAGCGAGATTCAACGCCACATCATTTCGCGTCAGCTTCTGCGCAAGTACGGCGGCTGATTTCCACCATGCCCGATCTCTCGCGTTTGCTGAATCCGCGCAGTATCGCCGTCATCGGCGGTTCTCCAGCTGCACGAGTGGTTGAGCAATGCCAGAAGTTGGGCTACACGGGGAAAATCTGGCCAGTTCACCCAACGAAGAAAGAGATGCACGGTGTTCCATGCTTTTCTTCGCTTGCCGATTTGCCCGGTGTTCCTGATGCTGCATTCGTGGCGGTTAACCGTCATCTCACGCTTGATGCAATTTCACAACTCAGCGCAATGGGCGCTGGCGGCGCAGTGTGTTACGCATCGGGGTTTGCAGAATCGGGCGATGTTGAATTGCAAGCTGAACTTGTTCGCCGTGCAGGAGAACTCCCCATCCTTGGTCCGAACTGTTACGGCTATATCAACGCTCTCGATGGCATAGCGCTGTGGCCCGACGAGCACGGTTGCCTTCCTGTCAAGACTGGAGTTGGCGTCATCTCGCAGAGTGGCAACGTGGGCATCAATCTTACCATGCAGCAGCGCGGTTTGAACATGGCCTACATGGTGACTGTCGGCAATCAAGCAGGCGGTGGTGTTGAGGACGCACTGCAGTCGTTTATTGATGACGACCGCGTTACTGCAATTGGAATGTTCATTGAAGCGGTACGCGAGCCAATTCGTTTCGCTCAACTTTCCCAACTCGCCTACAACAAGGGCAAGCGGATCGTTGCATTACAAACCGGTAAATCTGAAGCAGGCGCACTGATCGCCGCTTCGCACACCGCATCGCTTGCTGGCAACCGACAGGCGTATGCAGCGCTATTTGATCGTTGTGCAGTTGCCACCGTAGAAACACCAACCGAGCTAATTGAAACGTTGAAGATGCTCGACAACGGTGGTGTGCTGAGTGGCTACCGACTTGCATCGCTGTCATGTTCTGGCGGCGAGGCATCGCTCATTGCCGACATGTCGGAATTTACGAACCTGAAGTTTGAGCCATTTCCGGCAGAGCAGACTGCGCGAATTGAAGCAACGCTCACCGAACTTGTACATGTTGGAAACCCTTTCGACTACCACACGTTTATGTGGGGCGATAAACCAGCCATGACAGCAACGTTTGGCGAAACCATGCGCGGTGATCATGATGCAACGCTGTTGCTCTTGGATGCCCCACCACGCGATGATCAAGACGCAAGTAGCTGGCTCGTTGCTGCAGAGGCATTTGCCGCTGCGGCACAAACAACTGGCCGTCGTGCGGTGTGCGTGGCGACCCTGCCAGAATGTTTTTCCGAAAGCATGCGCAACTCCATCATGTCGCTTGGATTAAATGCAGCCCAAGGATTACGCGAAACTCTCGTTGCCTTGGACCGTGCTGCATGGCTTGGCACACATTCACCAATGCCATTACCTTCGCCAGTTGCCGCACCTGGTGCGACCGCGTTGGTAGACGAAGCAAACAGCAAAACCATGCTCGCATCGTGGGGTGTGCCCGTACCGCATGGCGCACGATGCAGTCGCAATTCAGTACTTGCAGAGGCTCAGCGCATCGGCTTCCCCATCACGCTAAAAGGCCTTGGGCTCGCTCATAAAAGCGAGGCAGGCGCTGTGGCTGTTGGCCTGCGAGATGCCGAGCAACTCACAGCATCGCTGACTGCAATGCCTTCTGACATCGCCGAGTTCTTAGTTGAACAAACCGTGACCGGCATTGTTGCTGAGGTGTTGGTGAGCATTCGAAGGTCTGCCCCATTGGGTTGGTTAATCACGGTTGGCGCAGGTGGCGTGCTGACCGAACTGTGGAAAGACACACAATGCGTTCTTGCTCCAGCAACAGCAGATGACATACGCAACGCTCTTCAGCGTTTACGCATAGCCCCAATCTTGAACGGCTACCGCGGCAAACCTGCCGCCAAAATTGACTCGCTCGTCAGTGCGATACTGACCCTGCAACAAAACGTGGTTGGCTCCAATCTTGCAGAAGTTGAACTGAACCCCGTGCTTGTCACCACCACGTCATCTGTTGCAGTAGATGCATTGATCATCGAGGAGAAATAAACCATGGCTGTTCACATCACCACTTCACTTGAAGGCAAAGTGCTCGAGATCACCCTTGATCGACCGAAGGCAAACGCCATCGATGCCGCGACCAGCCGCGAACTCAGTAACGCATTCGTTGCGTTTATGACTGACCCCGTACAACGCGTTGCCATTCTTACCGGAGGCGGCGAGAAGTTCTTTTCCGCAGGATGGGATTTAGGAAGTGCTGCAGACGGCGAATCATTTGAATCTGATTACGGTGCGGGTGGCTTCGGCGGCTTCCCAGAATTACCAAATCGAACTAAGCCGATCATTGTTGCCGTAAATGGTATGGCAGTTGGTGGCGGATTCGAAATTGCAATGTCGGCAGACTTCATCGTTGCTGCAGAACATGCACAATTCTTTCTTCCAGAAACGCGCGTTGGCGTTCTTCCTGATGCAGGCTCAGTACGTCTTCCGCGACTGCTCCCTCGTCAGCTTGCAAATGAAATTATTTTTGCGGGGCGCCGATTGACGGCACAGGAAGCAATGACCTGGGGAATCGTCAACAAGGTTGCACCAAGTGCAGAGTTGATGGACGCAGCACGGGCGCTTGCTGCCGAGATCTGCTTGTCTGCCCCACTCAGCATTGCTGCAGTGCTCGACATTATTCGTGTAACCGAGGAATTGAGTGTTGCAGACGGCTACGCGGCTATGCGCAACAACGAGGCATACATTAAAGCCATCAATTCGCAAGACGCGATGGAAGGCCCTAATGCCTTTGCTGAAAAACGTGACCCAGTGTGGAAGGGTAAGTAACGCTTACTTCGCCTTCGACATGCATTCATCCAGCACGTCGAGCAATTCAATTCCGCGACTGTCTGCATTTTCAGACTGAAACTCGCGCATCGCATACGAAAAACTTCCGTGCAAACTTGGCCATGCACCGTGAGTTGAACCACCAGCGCCCGTGTGACCGAATGCGAGCTGATCCATTCCTAGCCGGGAAGGGTTTGGGTTCAGCTCAAAGCCAACACCAAAGCGAAGTAGTCGACCCGACAACGGGTCGTTGCCCACCGAACGTTGCTTACGCGCGATCTCGATAGTTTCAGGCTGCAAAATTCGCACTCCGTCAAGTACCCCGCCATTTACCAACATGGCATACAGGCGCGACATTGCATACGCACTGGCAATGCCACCGCCACCTGGAAGTTCGGACTTTGCGAACATGGAAGTTCCTCGTTCGGCGGGAATCATTCCGTACACGTATTGCAAACGAGGGTCTACGTCGTCGCCATTCATTGCTGAGTAGTTGTAGTTTGCAGCACGCGTTGTTTCACCAATGCGCGGTAACACCGAATCGGGTGCGCCGATATGCAGATCCAACTGCAAAGGCGTTGCAATTTCTTCGCGAACAAAAGTTCCGATGCTTCGGCCATCTACACGACGAACCAATTCACTGGCAATCCACCCGTACGTCATGGCGTGATATGACGGAATACCTATTGGCGTTATCGGATGTTGTTCAGCAACATATTGAGCCATCAGAATTGGGTCTGAAATCTCTTCAACACTGATTGAACGTTCTAAGCCAGGCACTCCAGCAACGTGGGCTAGCGAGTCACCAACCGTTATGCGCCCCTTGCCGCCTGCTGCGAATTCTGGCCACACGCTTTCAATTGGCGCTTCCAAATTGAGCAGTCCACGCTCAACAAGCATCATGATTGCGGTTGCACAAATACCTTTAGTTCCCGAAGCGATCACGCATACTGTTCCGTCGTCCCACGGCTTTTCATCACTGCGAACGCCTCCCCACAAATCGACAACCTGTTTGCCCTTATGCGTTGCCGCAAACGAAGCTCCAGCCATATTCGGGCCGTGATACTTGTTGAATACTTTTGCTACCGATTCAAATCCTGGTACAACGATCTGTTCCCGACTCAACGCATTGACCTTTCAATGCTGGGTGTCGCGGAAATAAGGGATCTTGTGTATTCCTGCTGTGGATCACCTATTACAGACTCCGCCGAACCAAATTCAACAATTCTTCCTTCCGACATAACAGCGACTTCGTCGGCGATACTCCTCACAAGTGGAAGATTGTGAGTCACAAATAACATCGCCAACCCTAAGTTCTTGCGTAAATCATCCAGAAGGTCAATAATCGCTGCCTGCACGAGTACGTCTAGGGCACTTGTGACTTCATCACAGACCAAAACCTCAGGTTTGCTCACTAATGCTCTAGCGATCGCTACTCTCTGACGCTCACCTCCAGACAACTGATCTGGAAATTTCGTCGCATACGCCGCCGGTAGATTTACTTGATCTAAAACTTCAAAAACAGCCCTTTTAGCCTCAGACTTTGATTGTCCACCTATTGCTAAGGGACGAATGATTGAATCGCCAATAGTTCGTCGTGGGTTCAATGAACCATAAGGATTTTGAAAAACATATTGAATAGCCAGCCGATTTTCCGTTGATCGTTGACGCGAACCCTTGGCCAGCTCAACCCCCTTAAAGTTCATCGATCCAGACCATTCTCGATGCAATCCACCAATTGCTCGTGACACTGTAGTTTTGCCCGATCCCGACTCCCCAACAAGTGCAAGACATTCACCTTTACGAATAGTAAGAGAAACGTCGTGCACAACTTTGACTCCGGCATAACCAGCGTCGACACCTCGGAGATCGAGGATAGGTGATCCCTGCACTCGAGTCGATGCTTCATCTGAAGCAGTAAAAATTGAACGAACAACTTTTCCAACTTTAATACAACGAGCTTTTTGTGAATCGTTCACCACTACTTCTACAGGAAATGTACTAAGACATTCATCAGAAACCATCTCGCAACGCAATGCAAAAGCACAGCCAGATGGACGTTTCCCCGGCGCAGGGGCACGACCCGAAAGGCCAATTACCTTTTTTTTACCAGCGATATCTGGCGCAGCATCAACAAGATGACGCGTATATGGGTGCGATGGTCGCATAAAAATATCTTTGACCAATCCCCGTTCAACCACTCGCCCGGCGTACATCACCGCTACTTCGTCAGCCAGATCTGCCACTACTGCAAGATCATGCGTAATGTATAGCGCCGCGACACCATGTTCGCGAGTTAGTTGCCGAATCGTGGCAAGCACATGCTCTTGGGTGGAGACATCTAAACCAGTTGTCGGTTCGTCCAACACGATTACTGATGGTCGGCAAGCAAACGCCATCGCGAGACCAACCCTCTGCTGCTGTCCACCCGACAATTGGTGAGGGTACCTACGTAGGTAATCCTCATCTGTGGGCAATAACACTTCAGACATCATTTCTCTAACACGATCTCTACGCGCAGAGTCTGAACCTCCAAAATCATGTGCTTCAAGAGTTTCGACCAGTTGAACACCAATACGCAATGCGGGATTTAGCGATGACGCAGGATCCTGAGGAACATAAGAAACGAGGTCACCTCGCACCTTTCGTTTATTCTCATCGTCCAGTGAAAGTATCTCTCTCTCCCCGCAATGAATTTCTCCATGCACGACGACTACTCCGCGTCTTGCGTGACCCAACACAGCAAGCCCTACCGTCGTTTTTCCAGATCCAGATTCACCCACGAGAGCGAGAACCTTTCCAGGTTCGATTGTTAAGTTGATTTCGTCGACAATGTCTTCACCCGATCCTTCTACATTCAGTCGGAGATTTTTGATTCGCAATCCGCTAGTCATTCCGCCCCCTATCAATACCAGCGGACACTCTTGAAAAAGCATCTCCAATCAATCCAGTTCCGATAGTTAGCAACGCAATAGCGAAAACTGGCAATATTGTTCCCCATGGCTGCAAAATAATTGCACTGCTATTTTCCTGAACCATCGTTCCCCAATTCGCCCCTGTTGGGTCAGAAGTAAATCCTAGAAATGCGAGCGATGCGATTCCTCCAATCGAGTATGTAAATCGCAGATTCGTTTCAACTAGCAAAGTAGATGTCACATTTGGCAGAACTTCTCGGAAGACAATCCGCATCCTTGACTCACCAATTGCTGTTGCCGCAGAGACAAAATCCTTCTCGACAACAGCAACAGCTGCTCCATAGATAATTCGACCAACCCTTGGAACGGTGGAGATAACAATTGCCAAAATGATCAGCCAGTTACTTGTCCCCATCATTGACAAGAGAAGTAGGGCCCATAAAATTCCAGGAAAAGCGATCACTATGTCAAAAGTACGCATGATTATTGAGTTCAAAGATCCTTTTACATAAGCAGCAACGACACCGAGCATTGCTCCGCCTAGAACCCCAATCGCGGTAGATACTGCACCAAGGAACAGAATCGAACCACCACCCATCAAAAATCTTGACCACACATCCTGACCCATATAGTCGGTACCAAACAGTGCTCCAGAAATATGCAAAGAATTTGGCATATCTACAAATTCGGTGGCGGTAAACGGTGCCAAATGAGGACCAACCGCTGCAGTGACGCAAATCAAACCAGTAATCACGACACCAATTTTTGCGCGACGCATGGCCCAGACTGTCCCTATGAAATCTAAAAATGGCCGCGGCTCGCGACTCACCTTATTCATGGCAGCGTCGTTCTTAGTCTTGGAGTTACTAACACAGTTGCCACATCTGCAACCAAGTTAGTAATTACGTAAACACTTCCGATCAATAGGGATAGAAATTGAATAACCGGTAGATCTCGAGATCTAATTGCCTCAGTCAGAGCGCTTCCGACACCAGGAAAATTGAATAGTCGTTCAACGATTACTGCTCCACCAACAACGTAAGCAATATTCAGAGCACTTACCTGAAACACGGGGCCAAGAGCATTCGGAAATGCGTGACGCAAAAGAACCTTTCGCTCTGAAACACCTTTGAGCCGTGCCATTTCGATGTAATCGCTTTCAAGCACTTCGATCATTGACGCACGCATCGTTCGCGATACATACGGGATGCATCCCATCACTAATGTCGCAATTGGAAGAATTACACCCTTTGGATCAGACCATGCTGAGGCGTCCTCTTCTAGATACACCACAGCCGGGAACCAATGAAACACTGTTGTGGCGAAAACAACAATAAGCCCAGTACCCATAACGAACTCTGGCATGGCTGCAAAAACCAAAGAGGTGAATGATCCAGCAGAGTCGAATAAAGAATCTCTCCGCAAAGCCATATATCCGCCGAGCAGCAGTGCAAAAGGAATCGAGATTGCACTACTAACTATCATCAAAAAGAGCGAGTTTGAAAATCGCTCACCCAGATAGCTACTGATTGGCATTTGAGTTGTGAACGAAGTCCCAAAGTTCCCCCTCGCTACATTCGTCAGCCATTCCCAATACTGGGAGAACAACGAGCGATCGAGGTGAAGCACTGACCGCAGCGCTGCAAGACTTTCAGGAGTCGCATCACGACCCAAGATGGTTTTTGCCGGATCTGCAGGAAGCCCTTGTGTAACCAAAAAGATTGCTGCTGAAATTGCAATGAGAGCGCCTAGCCCAAAGGCTAGGCGCCTCAACACAAACTTCAAAATCCTCATGGTGCAACAGTAAAAATCTTCACAACAACGTCGTGAATTACTTACTACGCCATCCAAACATTCTTAAAGTGCATTCCTAAGGTGTCCAGATTGAGCGAAGCTGGTCGCTGCACAATTCCTTGAACCTTTGTTGAGTGCGCATCAATCACGTTTAAGAAGAATGGGATGATATAGCCACCATTTTCATTGTGGTATGCCTGCATCTTCTTGATTAGTTCACGCCGCTTGGCTGCATCTGGCTCAGCCACTGCCTGCTCAAACCACTTGCGGTATGGACTGTTAGCACCTTTCGGAGCGAGATGAGTTTCGTCGTAAACGTCCAACATCTGGCCGGCCTGGACCAAATACGGCTTTGGGTTCCAATAGGTGGTGTACGCACCAACTCCCTTTGCCATGTACTTCGTGTCCCAGTAGTCAGATGGAACGCCAACCTCTATTTTTGCGACTCCACCGGATCCGCTATTGATCTGCTCTGCGAACGCTTTTGCAACTTCTGGATAGTTATCGCTTCCAGTCCACAGAGTGAACTTCAATGGATTTGACTTTGAATACCCTGCTGCCTTCAACAGAGCCAACCCACCAGCCAAATCTTGCTTTGGCTCCTTGTAACCGTTTGCATTGTAATTTGAGTCGATTGGGCTGAAGTCGTCGTTAGCAACTGTCCCGTGGCCACTCAAAGCTTGTTTGATGATCTTCTTACGATCGATCATCATGCGCAATGCCTTGCGAACGCGAACATCATTAAATGGTGCTTCGTCGATAGGCAGTACGATCGGAGCGATCTTGCCAGCAGAAGTTTCAATTACCTTGAGCTTCTTGTCTTTCTTAACTGCTGGCACCAAAGCCGCAGGCACACCTACAGCGGCATCCACCTGTCCTGCAAGCAAAGCGTTGACCAACGCATCTGTGCTGCTGAAGTTGATTACGCGCACAGCATCCAGATATGGCTTACCGGAGTCCCAGTAATTTGCGTGACGTACGTGAGTACTCTCAACTCCTGGCGTGAAACTCTTCAGCTTGTAAGGTCCAGTTCCTACTTGAGGTCCGGTACGCGTGTAGCCAACGGGCACAATCGTACATGCATACTGCGCAAATGTTGTTAGCCAGTCCGCGTTCGGCTGCAGCAACGTCATTTTAAATGTATTGGCATCAATTTTCTTAAGACCTCCAGCATTCAAGTATGCGGCCATGGCTTTGGTGCCCGGTAAAGCTGGATCAACCATTCGTTGCCATGAATAAATGACATCATCCATATCCATTGTTTTGCCGTTATGAAATTCGACGCCTTTCTTCATTTTGATCACGTACTCAGTAAGACTCTTCACCTCTACTGACTCAGCCAATCCATTGACTGTTGATGGCTTAAACTTTTCATCAAAGTTCATTAGGCCTTCCCACCCAATGTTTAGGCGAATAACGTCTGCCATCTTGAATAGGTACTGCGCATCGATGATGTCATCTGTTCCACCTACCACACCAACTCGAAGTGTCCCACCCTTTTTCGGTGCCATAGGCGCCGCCAATGCCTGAAGTGGACTCAACCCTGCTGCGCCAACCCCAACAGCCAAGATCCCAGCACCCCTTACAAAGTTCCGTCGAGATATTTCTGAAATTAGATTGTCTTGCTGTTCCATTGAAAACCCCAATTTTCAATTAACGGAGTACCCGTACTAGTCCTAGTTGGACTTGTGGCTAGAAACTAGCCCAGAAATCAGGTTGTACCAAACCTAAGTTGAAGCCCAAAGGTGGCCCTACGTCTCCGAACGCCGGTGACGACGAGAATCTCGAATAGACGTATCAGAAATGGTTGGCACAGAATTGGTAAGCGCTCCGAGCGCATTCACCACTTCGTCAACACTCGGAATCGAACCCTTGGTGTGGTTATCTATTGCATGTCGCATAGACGCCACATGCTCTGGGGAATTACCGCAACAGCCACCAACAATTCGCACGCCTGCGTCAATTGCTAGTTCGGCATATGTGGCCATCAGTTCTGGTGTTCCCGAATAGACAATTGTGGTGCCAACAAATTTTGGAATTCCACAGTTTCCTTTTGACACCACAGGCGTTGCAAAACCAGACATCTCCGCAACAGAGACCACAATGTCGGAAGCTCCGACGCCACAGTTGGCACCAATGGCAAGTGGTTGTGGAACGATGCCTGCAAATATGTCTTCAAGCGCGTTTGGCATAATGCCCATCATCGTTCGACCCGCAGTATCAAACGACATCGTGCACACATACGGCATGCCCACGCGAATTGCGGCGAGTGCTGCTGCACGAGCTTCTTCGGGTGCCGACATGGTCTCAATCCAGGCGACGTCAGCGCCTCCAGCCTTCAAACCTTCAATTTGTTCTGCGAATGCATCTACGGCATCGGCTTCAGTAAGTGCACCAAGTGGCTCAAACAATTCGCCAGTCGGTCCAACTGAACCCGCGACCACAACAGGCCTCGGCGATGCATCGGCAACTCTGCGGGCGATTTGCGCTGCACCCTTCGCCAGCTCGAACGTGCGCGACTGCGCATTGTGCAATTTCAAACGATGACGATTGCACCCAAACGTATTCGTGAGAATGATGTCGGAACCAGCATCAACAAACTGCTGGTGCAACGACTCCACGCGGTCTGGGTGGTCGGTAATCCAAAACTCAGGTGGCTCGCCCGAGGTAAGCCCCATAGCGAAATAATTTGTGCCCGTTGCGCCATCTGCCAATAACACTTTTCCCGAGAGCAGTAACTGCTCCAGCGATGTTTGCATTGAACGAGACTAACCCATCACGTTTCCGGCGGTGTCCGCCTGTGTACGAAGTCGCGAAAATGCAGAAAGATTGATTGGCATACCAGTGAATTCGCCCATGACTTCTACTGGATTCACATCGTGGTCAATTCCCTGCTCTTG
>JBAXBR010000044.1:0-11697 GCA_037141855.1 Actinomycetota bacterium
GCCAAATACATTGCCGAAGTCGCGCATCCACATTCTGGGTGAATGAACAACTCTGCTTCGGGTTCAGCAGCAACCATGTTCTTCAAATCTTGCCCGTTGATTCCCGCATGCACATGGCACTCACCCATCCAAATGTGCATGTTGGTGCGTCCGGTTTCGCGCTGTGCATGTGCGCCTAGAAACTGATCTGGGCAGAACAGAATTTCTTGATCAAGCGGAATCGATTGCACTACTTCAACCGCATTCGAAGACGTGCAGCAAATATCCGTCTCAGCTTTGACTGCTGCCGTGGTGTTGACATAACTGACAACGGCAGCACCTGGGTGTTCGGCTTTCCATGCACGCAGTTGGTCGGCGTTTATGGTGTCGGCAAGCGAACAGCCCGCGGCCGCATCGGGGATGATCACGGTTTTGTCGTAACTTAAAATTTTTGCTGTCTCGGCCATGAAGTGCACGCCACAAAAAATGATTGTGCTTGCATCAACTTGGGCTGCAATTCGCGAAAGCGCCAACGAGTCGCCAACATGATGCGCAATTTCCTGAATCTCTGGCACCTGATAGTTGTGGGCAAGAATTACCGCGTCGCGCTGTTTAGCGAGCGCACGAACTTCTTCGGCCCATGCAGACTTCGGGCCGTAGTCAACGCTGTTGGCGATGCTTGAACTCACACATTCAAGTTATCGGCTACTCCTGCAATGCCGAATCTGCAGGGCTTTGAGCAACATTCACGGGGCAGTCGAACCATAAGTTCGTGACGGCATCGGCAAGGCTTCCCCGTGCAGCCCCTGCATCGGTCACCACGTCATTTGGGGTATCGGCAAAGCGCAAAACCGAACCAACCCCGCAATCGCCCACCACTACGACTAAACGAACTCGCCTTCGTTCCGGATGCTGACTGGGTGGCACTGATGTTTCTACATCTTCATCATCATCACCTCGAATTGGAGCAGCCCATCCGCACGTCAACACCACCGCAGCGTCGAACATGCGCACGATGGCACTGGTTTGTGCTTCAAGCAATTCGTACACATCGCCGTGTTCGGCAAGAAACGTAATTCGTAACGCACCGTCTTCATTGCGTGCGGCGGCTTCTTCGTCCACAATGCTGATGCCATACAAACGCGCTCGCGAAAGATCGAAACCGTCAAGCGACAGGTGCAGGCTGTGCTCTATGCAAGTGGCGAGTGTGACTGGACTAATGGTGTGTTGTGTCATGCCCCGATGTGTGGCTTGTGGCCCTTATGCGGACGCCTGATAGAGCCATTTCAGCCAATTCACGGTTGAATGGAAGCATGGCCAATTCGAACGGCAAGCCCCTCACGCTTCCCCAAAAAGTTTGGGATCGCCACGTTGTGCAAAGCGCACCCGGCGAACCAGACCTGCTGTACATCGACCTCCACCTCGTTCACGAAGTGACGAGCCCGCAAGCTTTTGACGGCTTGCGAATCAATGGTCGCAAGGTTCGACGCCCCGATCTGACTGTGGCAACTGAAGACCACAACGTTCCGACCGAAAATATTCACTTGCCGATTGCCGACGAAATTTCTGCAAAACAAATTGAAGTGTTGCGCGCAAACGCAAAAGAGTTCGGTGTCACGTTGTACCCAATGGGTCATGCCAAGCAAGGCATCGTGCACGTCATTGGTCCAGAACAAGGTCGCACACTTCCGGGCATGACCATCGTGTGCGGCGATAGCCACACCGCAACCCACGGCGCTTTCGGCGCGCTCGCATTCGGAATTGGCACAAGCGAAGTGGAACACGTTCTTGCAACGCAAACACTTCCGCAATCGCGTCCAAAGTGGATGAGCGTCACGGTTGAAGGCACTCTTGCACCGGGTGTAACCGCTAAAGACATCATCCTTGCCGTCATCGCAAAAATCGGCACAGGCGGTGGCATCGGCCATGTAATCGAATATCGCGGTTCAGCAATTCGCGCAATGTCAATGGAAGGTCGCATGACCATCTGCAACATGTCCATCGAAGCCGGCGCACGCGCTGGTCTTGTTGCTCCAGATGACGTCACATTTGAATACCTGAAGGGTCGCGAACACGCACCAACAGGTGCAGAGTGGGACGCAGCAGTTGCCGACTGGAAAACACTTCGCACCGACGAAGGCGCGCAATGGGACAGCGAAGTGGTTATCGATGCATCAGCGCTCACACCGTTCGTTACATGGGGAACAAACCCAGCTCAAGGCATTGGTATCGACGGAAAAATTCCAAACCCTGCCGATTACGCCGACGCCACTGCACGCAACACCGTTGAACGCGCACTCGAATACATGGGCCTCACAGCAGGCACACTAATTCGCGACGTAAAAGTTGACACCGTATTTATTGGTTCATGCACCAACAGCCGCATTGAAGACTTGCGCGCTGCTGCAGCCGTTGTAAAGGGACGCACCGTTACGGTCAAGCGCGTCATGGTGGTGCCAGGAAGTCATCAAGTGAAAAAACAAGCCGAAGCCGAAGGCCTCGACAAAATTTTCATTGCTGCTGGAATTGACTGGCGTGAGCCTGGTTGTTCAATGTGCTTGGCCATGAACCCCGACAAACTTGCACCTGGTGAGCGCGCAGCGAGCACCAGCAACCGCAACTTCGAAGGACGCCAAGGCCGTGGTGGTCGCACGCATCTCGTTTCGCCAGAAGTTGCTGCTGCAACAGCAGTTGCTGGCCACTTCGCTACCCCAGGAGACTTGGCATGAAAGCCGTCAGCATCATTACTGGTCGCGGAGTTCCACTGAAGCGTTCGGACGTCGATACAGACCAAATCATTCCAGCCGAATGGTTGAAACGTGTTGAGCGCACAGGTTTCGAAAAGGGATTGTTCTCCACGTGGCGTGACGATCGCAATTTCGTACTCAACGACGAACGCTATGCAGGTGCATCCATTTTGGTTGCCGGCCCAAGTTTTGGAGTTGGCTCATCTCGCGAGCACGCAGTGTGGGCAATTTTGCAAGGCGGATTCAACGCTGTCATTGCACCAAGCTTCTCCGACATCTTCCGCAACAACTGCACAAAGAATGGTCTTGTTCCCGTGGTGTTGTCGGAGCCAACGGTCAATCGCATTTGGGAAATTCTCGAAGCAGATGCAACTGCTGAAATCACTATTGACATGCAACGCTTAACTGTTGAAATTCCAAGCGCGGGCATTACCGAAAAGTTCGACATGGATGCTTCAACGCAAGACCGTTTTATCCGCGGCCTTGATGATGTTGGCATCACCATGACGAAGGGCGACGCAATCTCGAGTTTCGAGACGTCCCGCCCCGCCTGGCTGAACCAGCGCTAGCTACGCAGTTTCGAAAGTGAACAAGTCGCGCAATCGCGCGTCGTTCGAAAATACTTCAATCGGTGCTTGCGGCTCAAGCCGCAAACCGCGTTGAATAATGCGACACGTGGTGTGCTGGTTGTATTCGGCAAGCGTCACTGCCCAACCATCTCGACCAGCACGCGCAGTTCTACCAGAACGATGTAAGTACGTCTTCACGTCTAGTGGCGGCACGTAGTGAATAACCACCGCAACATCATCAATGTCAATACCACGGGCTGCAACATCGGTTGCCACGAGAATTTTCAGTTCATTTTTTTCAAACTTACTTAATGCTTTTTCGCGCGCGTTCTGCGGCATGTCACCATGCAGCGCCGATGCGTTTGCGCCAAGCTTCTGCAACGCTTCTGCAACCTTGTCGCACACGCGTTTTGTATCGCAGAACACCACGGTTTGACCATGTGCGGCTGCCATGTTGGCAATGACGCGGTCTTTGTCCATGTGGTGAACAGCCAAGAACAAGTGGCGCATCGTTCCAACTGTGTCAGTTGGCGAATCGATGGAAATCTCTTTCGGGTCTTTCATGTAACGCTTCACCAAGTTGCCAACTTGGCCATCAAGCGTTGCCGAGAACAACATGGTTTGATGCTCGCCAGTTACGTGGCGCATAATCCATTCCACTTGTGGCATGAAGCCTTCATCCGCCATGCGGTCGGCTTCGTCAATTGCAACTACTTGAATTGCGCTGAGGTCACACTCGTTTGACTTCATGAGGTCAATAAGTCGCAATGGCGTTGCGACAATAATTTCCACACCTTGTTCAATGTCGACCACTTGCTTGTGTCTGTCGGCGCCACCGTAAACAGCCAGCACTCGAATGCCACACTCTTTGCCAATTGGCCCGAGCACTTCAGAAACCTGCAGTGCCAGCTCGCGAGTTGGCACCAGAACCAGTCCGTGAGGCTTGCCAGAGGCTGCTGGCGAAGAAATCTTTGACATCATCGGCACACCGAAAGCCAGGGTTTTGCCCGAACCCGTACGAGCACGTCCACACACATCGTGACCAGCGAGCGCAACAGGAATGGCCTCGGTCTGAATGGCGAATGGGCCAGCAAACCCCGCAGCAGCAAGCCCAGCGTCGATGTTGGCAGGCACGCCTAGGTCGGCGAATCCAGTTGGAGTGGTCACCGTGGTTGCCGGCTTGGAGTTGTTCTGAGGCGTCGTCACGAGTGCTGTCACGCTACCAACCATCTCCGAGCGTCAAAGAGATAGTCGGAAATAGTGTGCAGAGCCGTCAAAAACTTATAAAGTCAAAATTCTGTATATAACAACCCTAAGGAGGTGCTCATGCCAATCGACAATTTCAAGTCTGAAGAATCATTCCTGGAGAATCGTCATACAAGCGCTGAGCCAACCTTTACGGGTCGCAAAGGAATTGCATACGACTGGCAGCAGTTGCTCATTCCTTCAGAAACAGTATTTGAAGCTTCGCTTGAAACATTGTTGAGCGCAATCGATGCAGGTGACCAGATGTCGCCGACTGCGTCGAAGTGAACGCACCTGCTTCCGTAACATTCAAACATCCAAAACGCACCTTGGTGCTTGGCTGTGGATCTGTTGCGCAATGCGCGATTCCATTGATGATTCGCGATCTGAAATTTGATCCAAAAACCATCACCATTATTGATATCCGCGATAATCGCCATCGTGTTGCCGAGGTTTTGGCAATGGGTGTTAGTTATGAACAAGATCGCGTCACTCGCGACAATCTTGATTCGTTCCTCAGCGCTCGCGTTGGTAACGGCGATATTTTGCTCGACCTTGCCTGGAACATTGATGGTCCAACGATCATTGAATGGTGTCGCGATCATGGAGTTCGTTACCTGAATACATCCGTGGAGTTGTGGGACCCATACCAGGACATGCAGACCACGAGTCCGCAAGATCGCACGCTGTATGTGCGCCACCAGGAAATGCGCAAGATGATCGAGCGCTGGGGTTCTAACAATGGACCTTCGGCAGTTGTCGAACACGGCGCGAATCCAGGCATGGTCAGCCATTTGGTGAAGCGCGCACTCGTCGACATCACCACCGCCTTGCTGAAAGACGGCAAAGCAGGAAGTCTCGCTGCGGGGCTGCAGGCCGCGCTTGAAGCCGAGCAGTTCAATCTGCTTGCACAGCTCACCGGCACCAAGGTCATTCATATTGCAGAACGCGATACACAAATCACCAACAAGCCAAAAGAAGTGAACGAATTTTGCAACACGTGGTCTGTTGAAGGTTTCTACGAAGAAGGCATTGCACCTGCAGAACTTGGTTGGGGCACACACGAAAAGTGGATGCCAAAGAATGCGCACCAACATCACGATGACGGCCCACGCAACCAAATCTGTATTGCACAACCTGGAATGGAAACCTGGGTGAGAAGTTGGGTACCAAGCGGACAAAACTTCGGCATGATTATTCGCCACGGCGAGTCATACACCATGTGCAAACACCTCACGGTAAAAAATTCAGATGGAACAGACGCATACCGACCAACTGTGCACTACGCGTACCACCCATCCGATTCAGCTATTGACAGTGTGTTGGAACTGCGCATGCGCAATTGGAAAATGCAAGACCGCGAGCGCATTTTGAACAACGAAATCATTAGTGGTCGCGACGAACTCGGTGTGTTGCTCATGGGTCATGACTACAAGTCGTGGTGGACAGGTTCGTTGCTCGACATCGATTCAGCGCGCAGCATTCTGCCTGGCCAAAGCGCAACCACGTTGCAAGTTGGCGGCTCGGTTGTCGCTGCGGTTCGTTGGTTGCTCACCTACCCAACTGCTGGCGTATGTGTGCCTGACGATTTGCCATGGCGTGAACTTCTGGAATGGACTAGCCCATACATCGGTCCTCTCCATTCGGCAGCTGCCGACTGGACCCCGCTGTCCGAGCGCTTTGATCCGTTCCCAGGATTCGGCAACGACGACAGCCTGTTGGACCACTCAGACCCTTGGCAGTTCGCCAACTTTCTGAGTCCAACACCCCGCTAGAACCACCGCTAGGCTGGTTTCATCATGCAATCGCAAGTTTTGGACCTCCTACTTACATAACGGCGCCAGCCCCATATCCGCTGTCGCCGAAACCCTCTGAACCGAAAGGTCAGGGGGTTTTTTCATTACCGAGAAAGAAACGCAACATGGCCCCAAAGCCCGTAACTCCAAAAAAGATGCCATTCGAAAAGTACACGCCGTTCATTCCAGTGGTGCTGAAAGACCGCACCTGGCCGAACAACATCACCACGAAGGCCCCGCTGTGGTGTTCAGTCGATCTTCGCGACGGCAACCAAGCCCTCATCGACCCAATGGACCCCGAGCGCAAACTGCGCATGTTCAACACGCTCGTAAAAATGGGCTTCAAAGAAATTGAAGTTGGCTTCCCTTCCGCATCGCAACCAGATTTCGATTTTGTTCGCTTGCTCATTGAGCAAGATCTCATTCCGGACGATGTCACCATCCAGGTATTGGTGCAGTGCCGAGAAGATTTGTTGAAGCGCACGTATGAATGTTTGAAGGGTGCGAAGCGTGCCATCGTGCACTTCTATAACTCCACTAACCCACTGCAACGCCGAGTGGTATTCGGGCTCGACAAGCAAGGCGTTATTGACATTGCGGTGAAAGCTGCACAGCTGTGCAAAGACTTGGAACATCTGCTTCCTGGAACCGATGTTCGATACGAGTATTCGCCAGAAAGTTTTACGCTGACCGAACCAGAGTTTGCCATTGAAATTTGCGAAGCGGTGATGGCGGTTATTCAACCGAACAGCGGCAAGAAACTTATTTTGAACTTGCCAGCAACAGTTGAGTGCTACACACCAAACGTGTATGGCGACGTCATCGAATGGTTCATTCGTACCATTGCCAAGCGCGACACGGTGATTATTTCGCTGCATCCGCACAACGACCGCGGATGCGCAGTTGCTGCTGCAGAGTTTGGTGTGATGGCAGGCGCGGATCGCGTTGAAGGAACGTTATTCGGCAATGGCGAGCGAACCGGAAACGTCGACCTCATCACATTGGCCATGAACTTGTTCGTGAATGGTGTTGACCCAGAACTCGACATCACCGATATCGATGCATTGCGTCGCGACGCCGAGTATTGCAATCGCCTTCCTGTTCCAGAGCGCCAGCCCTACGTTGGCGACTTGGTGTACACCGCATTTTCGGGCAGTCACCAGGATGCAATCAAAAAGGGCTTCGAAGCGCTTTCCGACAACTATGACCAGTGGGGTGTTCCCTACTTGCCACTTGATCCAAAGCATGTTGGCCGAACCTATGAATCAGTCGTTCGTGTAAACAGCCAGTCGGGCAAGGGTGGCGTTGCGTACATCATGAAAGCTGAGCACGGTTTCGACTTGCCTCGACGCTTGCAAATTGAGTTCTCGCAAAACATTCAACACATCACTGAAGACTCGGGAACGGAAATTAGCCCAATGATGTTGTGGGATGCGTTCAAACACGAATACCTCCCTGAGGTTCCTACCTACAACTTGGTGAGCCACGAACTGAAAAGTGAATCCATCTCTGGTCATACCGAGATCTCCGCTCAAATCGATATCAATGGCACCCGCCAAACATTCATTGGCAAAGGCAATGGACCAATTGATGCATTCGTACACGCCATTCGTGGACAGTTCAGCGGACACCTCGACGTGAAGGACTACACCGAGCATGCGCTTGGTCAGGGTTCGCAAGCCACTGCAGTTGCTTATGTTGAGACCGGCGACGACAGTGGTCACAACCGCTGGGGCGTGGGCATCGACCCAAACACCATTACGGCGTCACTGCGTGCAGTGCTCAGCGCATTTCAACGCCACGAGGCAACTCGTAAAGACTCTGCAAGCAACTAGGAATTGAGTTTTACAAGATTAGAACTCGTTAGTTGGAACCAAACTTGCTTTTAACAATGGAGAAAGCTTCATCAGTTACTAACAAGGCTTGATCTATATCGGCGTCAGTGTGTGCAGAACTAGTAAACATGTTGTGCCAAGGATGCAGATACACACCTCGTTTGGCCGCCTCACCAGTCCATACGTTCGCCATGGCGAAAGCATTATCTTGCGCAAATGTCACAAGCGTCATCTGCGCTGGTCCTGTTTGATTTACTGAAAGACCATGTGATTTGGCCTGAGCTGCAAGACCCTCACGAAAGCGCTCTCCAGCAAGAATTAATTTCGAAACGCCATCCTCCTTTTTCAGACTTTCAATAGTGGCGATGCATGCAGCCATTGACACGGCCGAAAACCAGAATGAACCAGTAACAAAAATTTGACTCGCCCCATCACGGAACTTGTCATTACCAAGTACACATGCAATCGAATATCCATTTGCAATTGCTTTGCTCCATGCACTCAGGTCTGGCTCTACTCCGATTGGCTCCCAGCTTCCACCAAGAGCAAGTCTGAATCCGCATCTGACGTCGTCAAGGATTAGGGCTGCCCCGATTTCGTCACAAACTTTCCGAAGATATTGAGCAAACTCCACATTGACTATCTCTTGCTCAAAACGTGCATCGTGTCTAAACGGTGACACAACAATTGCGGCAAGATCACCAGAATTTCGCTCAACAGCTTCGCGAACTGATTCGATGTCATTGAAAATGAAATAGTCAAGGTGTGCGCGATCTTCGTCTAACACTCCATTCGGGTTTGGTGTACACCAGGGTGCCGCACCGTGGTAAGCCCCCTTGGCAACAAGGACTTTTCGTTTTTTAGTAGTTGCGCGTGCAATAGTCACGCATGCCGTAGTCGCATCGGTCCCGTTTTTTTGAAACATTGCCCAATCTGCATGCTTCACCGTCTTCACCAAAAGTTCTGACAGTTCAACAATTAAATGAGAAGGACCGTTCTGACAATCAGCCAAGTCAGCCTGGGCGCGAGCAGCAGCCTCAACAGCCTTATGTTTGTGTCCAAGCACAACTGGTCCATAACTGCACATGAAGTCGATGTACTCATTACCGTCTACATCCCAAACTCGGCAGCCCTCACCTCGTTCCATGAATTGAGGAAAACCCTCTGGGAGAGAAGCCGCATTTTGATGACCATACATACCGTTTGGGATAACTCGTTTTGCGCGAATCCGCAATGCGGCGTCAATAGCCAGTGAATGAACAAGTTCTTGTGACATATCTATGCCCTCCGATTAGTGATGAGATTTACTTCTTCTGGAAAATGACATGCGACCTGATGGCCACGGCTTGATTCGGTTAGTAAAGGTTCGATTTGCGAACAAATCTCTTCTGCTTTCCAACAACGTGTCCGAAATCGACATCCCGAAGGAGGGTTTGCCGGGCTTGGGACATCACCTTTAAGGATTATCCGCTGCCGATTTCGTTCAACTCTCGGGTCTGGAATCGGTGCTGCAGCCAGCAATGCCTGGGTATACGGGTGAGATGACTTTTCGTATATCTGCTCATTAGTGCCAATCTCAACAATTTTGCCGAGATACATCACTGCTACGCGATCACTTACGTGGCGCACAACGGACAGATCATGAGCAATCATGAGAAATGCGAGCCCAAGGGATTCTTGAAGTCCTTCTAGCATCTGGATGATGTCTGCTTGGATGCTTACGTCTAGCGCACTCACAGGTTCATCAAGCACTACAAATTTCGGCTGCATAACCACAGCCCTAGCGATTCCAATTCGTTGCCGTTGACCACCAGAAAACTGATGTGGAAATCGACTGAGATCTGACTGATGCAAATGCATCTGCTGAACAACAGTCATTACACGGTCTCGTATTTCCGATTTGGGAAATCCATGAACAATCAATGGTTCAGAAATAATTTCCTCAACTGTCATATTCGCATTGAGTGATGCGTATGGGTCCTGAAACACCATTTGAAATTGACGACGAAGAGGTCGAATTTCTTCTTGAGATGCCTGAGAAACTTCCGTGCCAAAAAGTTCGATCGAGCCACTCGTAGGTTTTAGAATTCTGGTTACACACCGGGCTGTCGTGCTCTTTCCACAACCAGATTCGCCAACGATACTGAGGGTTTCTCCTTGATGCACATCAAAAGAAATTCCAGCAACTGCCTGCACTTGAGATTTTGGCTTTTTAAAACTAGTTCCTCGACCAGCAAATGTCTTCACCAAATCGCGGACAGAAACGATTGGAGTGTCCACCATTTTCGAGTCCATCAGATAGCTGCTTTCGCATTTTCAGATGATTCCATCGGATTATGACAGGACACCATCAACCCACTTGACACTGAGCGTTCGAGTTTTGGTTTTGTTGTCTCACACAATGAAGTCGAACTTTTGCACCTCGGTTGGAAAGAGCAACCTGGTGACCTCTCGGACAATTTCGGTGGATCTCCACCAATTGGGTGAAGCGCTGATTCTCGAATATCTAGGCGAGGAACACATGACAGCAAACCACGACTATAAGGGTGTGAGGACTTATAAAAAAGTCCTTCTACATTGCCTGATTCAACAATCTCTCCCGCGTACATCACATTTACATTGTCCGCTAGTCCAGCTACAACGCCAAGGTCATGAGTGATAATGACAATCGACAACTGTCGAGTCTCTCGTAGTCCTCGCAAAACCTCAAGAATCTGGGCCTGAATCGTTACATCAAGAGCGGTAGTTGGTTCGTCAGCAATCAGTAGTTCAGGATCATTTGCAATTGCCATCGCAATCATAATTCTCTGCTTCATGCCACCAGATAATTCATGTGGAAACAACGACATGCTTTCAGAAGGTCTTGGGATTGACACCACCTCTAACAAACTTGTTGCTTTCGAAACTGCAACTTTTGTTGATACACCACTATGCAGCATTATTGCTTCTGCAATTTGTGCCCCGATTCGAAATGATGGATTCAACGACGTCATTGGATCCTGAAAAATCATTCCAATTTTTCCACCTCTGATTTCTCTCATTTCACGGCTACTTGCGTTAAATAGATCTTTCCCTTCAAAAGATATTGATCCTCGAATGTGCGCCGTTGGTGGAAGAAGGCGCAAAACTGAAAGCATTGATGCGCTTTTCCCAGATCCGGATTCACCCACGATCCCTACTATTTCTCCTCGCTCCACATCGAGATTTATTCCCCGCACTGCGTCAACAGAATTTGGGCCATTCCCGAATGAAACATGAAGGTCTTTTATAGACAGCAACGAACTCACTTCTCCCCCTTAGAACGAGGATCTAAGACATCTCGTAGCCCATCTCCAAGAAAATTGAATCCAAGTACAACAGTCAAAATTGCAAGTCCTGGTCCAACGGCTATCCACCATTGATAGAAATTCTTTGCACCTTCGGTGATCATTGAACCCCATTCGGGTGACGGGGGAAGTGCTCCAAGACCAAGAAAACTTAATGAGGCCAAAAAGAGAACCACTTGACCAAAATCCATCGTTGCATT
>JBAXBR010000045.1:0-11551 GCA_037141855.1 Actinomycetota bacterium
TGGGGAGCAAGGAATCGAACCCTGAATAACAGAACCAGAATCTGCTGTGTTGCCAGTTACACCACTCCCCAGAGTGACGACTGAAGGATATCGGCAACCTTAAATCGACCGCAATGCCGTCCTGCTCAATTAGTCAATCTGTCGAGTGCCTTAAACCCAATGACATTGGCAAGCGAAAGCCCTAGGCCTTCATTGATCATTCGCCTTTTTTCCGCCCCTCCCGAGACCACTGAATGCTCGTTAGGAGAAACATACGCAGTAAGTCCAAGGTCTTGAGCCACCAAACGAGAGCGGAGTGCATGATATGGGTCGGTCACAATTTCAACTGACGAAAGCCCACGGCTGTGCAAAATCTGTGCAACACCCTGCAGTGACTGCAGCGTTGTGGAACCAACATCTTCCATCGCAATGAACGATTCAGGTATGCCATGTGCAACGAGATAATCGGCAGAGGCTCTTGCTTCCGTGAAGCGATCACCTGGCTGATTTCCGCCAGTCGTTATCACCAATTGCGCAATGCCTGTACTCCACAGCGCAAGCACATGATCAAGACGAGCCTGCAATTGCGGAGAAGGCTTTCCGTCATACTGCGCAACGCCCATGACGACGATTGCATCAACAGGTTGCGCTTGATCACCGCGCCCAACTGCCCAAACTTGAGCAATGTTCAGTACGAAATACAAACACCCCGCAGCAACAAGCACCGCAATTGTGCCTGTGCGTTTCATGGCGATGTTTTAGCCAGCAGCTCGCGCAAGCGCAGCACGAATTCGGCGCAATGACTCTTCGCGGCCAAGTAATTCAATTGGTTCAAACAATGGCGGACCGACAGTGCGCCCAGTTATCGCAATACGCAACGGCCCTTGCAATTTGCCCAGTTTCACTTCGTGTTGAGTGCCAACTGCTTCTACTGCAACCTTGATATTTTCTGCGTTCCACTCGATTGTTTCCAATGCCGTTGCAATTTCAGACAACGTTGGCATTGCGAAATCTGCACTAAACGCTTTCGTAAAGGCAGCTTCGTCAATTGGAGGCTCGGCCAAGAATAGGAAGTCCACCATGGCCACCACTTCTGCCATCACCACCACTCGCGTTTGCACCAGTGGCGCCATTGCAGCAAATACTTCTGGCTTATACCGATCGACTGGCCATGTAGCCGCCGAACTCGTCAGCACTTCATTTGCCGCCGCAACGAAGGCGTCATGCGTCATCAAGCGAATGTATTCGCCATTGAATGACTGCAATTTTTTAATGTCGAAAAATGCCGGCGAATGATTGACGTCTTCCAAACGAAATTCGTCCTGAATCTTTTGCAATGGAACAATTTCGGTGTCGCCACTTGGCGCCCAACCCAGCGTCATTAAATAGTTCACCATTGCATCGGGCAAAATTCCCTCTTCGCGATATTGCTCGACTGCAACTTTGTCGCGGCGCTTTGACAACTTCTTGCGTTGCTCGTTCACCAGTACTGGCACGTGCGCCCACACTGGCGGCGTGTGGCCAAGTGCGTCCCACAACATTTGTTGCTTTGGGGTATTTGGCAAATGTTCTTCTGCGCGCACCACATGCGTGATGTTCATGGTGATGTCATCGACCACGTTGGCAATCAGAAACACTGGAGTGCCATTGCCGCGCAACAACACAAAATCTTCAATCGTGGCGTTTTCAAATTCCACTGCCCCGCGAACCGTGTCATGCACGATGGTCTTTCCTGCGGGAACACGGAACCGAAGGACATGACCTGGACCTGGGCCAAGTTTGCGGTCGCGTGAAAATCCGTCGTAGCCATTTAGACCGGCAGCTTTTGCTCGTTCCTGAATTTGTTCGGTGGTCTGGTCGCAGTAATACGCGTTTCCCGATTCGAACAACTTGTTTGCCGCGGCAACATGTTCTGCGGCATAGGTGGACTGGAAATACGGTCCTTCAAAATGCGGGTCGTTACTGTCGATACCAATCCACGCAAGCGCGTCAATGATTCCTTGCGTCCACTGCGGTTCATTGCGAGATTCGTCGGTGTCTTCAATGCGCAAGACAAACGTTCCATTGTGTTTCAGCGCAAGGAGCCAGTTGTATAGCGCCGTACGGGCACCGCCTACGTGGAAGTAACCAGTTGGCGATGGCGCGAAACGATAACGAGGAGTTACAGACATGTTCGTTCAGGCTATCTGAGCAAGGCACCTGCACCGAGCGAGCACTAAGTTGAGGCGCATGACAATTGGATCTCAAGTCAATGTGTATGGCGAGCCAATCGAAACGTGTTGCACTGCTCCACTTACAGGTTGGTACCGCACTGGATGTTGCGAAACAGGTGGAGACGACACGGGCGTGCATACGGTTTGCGCGGTGATGACCGATGAATTTCTTGCATTCTCAAAGTCGTGCGGTAATGACTTGTCAACTCCAATGCCTCAATACGGTTTTGACGGACTAAAGGCCGGCGACCATTGGTGTTTGTGCGCATCACGTTGGCAGGAAGCGTTTGATGCGGGGATGGCTCCGAAGGTAAACCTCCGTGCAACCCATGTGCTCACTCTTGAATTTGTGAACCTTGCAGATTTAGAAAAGTTTGCGCTGTAACTAAATAAATTCCATAGCGCGATGAGCGCCTGTAGGAAGCTGCACGTCAATTACTTCGTTTGGCGAAACGGTTCCGCTGGCTACCACAACCGCAAGCACACCAACTGGTCGACGAAATGCGCCACTTTCATTTTTCTCACGCACCGCAGCGAGCAATCCGTCTTGAAAACCATTGAGCTGTTTGCAGGGTGTACGAATTCCCGTCAATTCAACTGCTGCCCCGCTTGCAAACACCAAACGAGTTCCATGCGGAAGCGAAGTGAGTTGCATTCCGCTCGTGGTGATGTTTTCACCCATCGAGCCACGTTCGACATTGAATCCTTCAAGGCGAAGTTCTTCAATAAGTTCGCTCGCAATGAGATGCACTTGACGCAGATTTGGTTTTTCTGGTTGCTTGCGACGTAAATACGAATGTTTCACCGTCGCACCGGCATGCGCGTCACCCTGCACTCCGATACCTGCAACGAGCTCTATCGAACTTTGCGTTTGTTTCGTGAATGTATGTTCTGGTGAAAGATGAACACCAACCACCGATGTGGGCATCAGTTACGCGCCGGTGAGTGCACGCCATGACATTGGCGTAACTGCGGTGAGTTGTTCGATGGAAAGCTGGTACGTCGTTTCCGGAACGAGCCCAGTTATTTCTCGAACTTCGTAGTACGAATGCGCCGCATCGGCTACTCCTGAAAACAGTTCCTTGCGACGAGTGAGCAAATCTGCGGGCACGGTGTCTACAAGCCAGCCCCAAATAGTGAGCGCAAACGTGAGGTCATGCATCACTGGCGCGCGTCCGTACATCGATGCCCTACGCAACGCAATACCGATTGACCCGCGAATGGCGTCATCTACTGACTCGCCTGCTTGCACCTTGATCTTGTTTCGCGCAACGCGTGCAAGCGTGAGGATGTAGCCCTGGTCTGGGCCCTGATTACCCAAGCTCGCACCACGCGGCTGCTTGCCATCTATTTCTCCAGGACGATCTGGAGACCACGGCGCAGGAACGTGTAGTGGCGATTCATACGAACGCGGCGTCTGAGTTGCACTTACTGGAGCAAATTTTGGAGCAGCCATACTCCTGCGAGCCTACTTGGAATGCAGGAGGCCAAAGATGAGCGACTCTTCGAGTGCGCGCCACGAGGCTTCAATGATGTTTGACGACACGCCAATCGTGGTCCAGCTGCGCTCGCCATCAGATGCATCCAGCAGTACGCGAGTGACAGCGCCCGTTGCAGATCCCGAGTCCAAGATACGCACCTTGTAGTCAGTCAAATGGACACGCGACAGCTGAGGGAATTTCTGCAACAAGGCAGCGCGCAATGCGGTATCGATTGCGTTGACAGGACCATTGCCTTCAGCAGTGCACACTTCGCGATGATCCC
This sequence comes from Actinomycetota bacterium, assembly GCA_037141855.1. GTDB lineage: Bacteria > Actinomycetota > Acidimicrobiia > Acidimicrobiales > Ilumatobacteraceae > UBA3006. The sequence goes on from JBAXBR010000045.1 coordinate 3,957, forward strand.
CCATCCATACCTTCACCGTTGCTTCGGTCGTAAAAGTTCCTGCTGATGATTCATCGGTGATGACCCGCATCGATTCGACGTTAAAGAAACTCTGTTCCCATCCGGTTGCGCGACGCATCAGTAATTCCAGCGATGCATCTGCTGCTTCGAAGTGATAGCCCTCATGCTCAAGTCGCTTCAGGTCATCAATTACCTGATTAACCGCAGGACCATCCATTGTCAGTCCAAGTTCTTCTGCCTTCATGGTGATGGTTGCACGACCAGCCATTTCGCTCACGAGAAAACGCGTTCCGTTACCAACAAGTTCTGGCGCGATGTGCTCGTAGGCATCTTTTGCCCGCGAGATTGCTGAAACATGTAGCCCGGCTTTATGCGCAAATGCCGAGGAACCAACGTATGGAGCCTGCGGATTCAACGGACGATTAAGCACTTCCGCAACAAAATTACTTACGGTGGTGAGGCGCTCGAGTCGGCCTTCTGGCAAACACTCAAAACCCATCTTCAATTGCAAGTTTGGAATGACGGTTGTCAAGTTTGTATTGCCGGTGCGCTCGCCAAGACCATTCAATGTTCCCTGCACATGGCGCGCACCACTTTGCACTGCTGCAAGTGAGTTTGCAACCGCACAGCCTGTGTCGTCGTGGCAGTGAATGCCAATAGTTGCGTCATCGCCAATGTGCTTCTTCACTTCGCCAACAATGTGCAGCACATCGTTCGGCAGTGATCCACCGTTGGTGTCGCACAACACCAAGTGGGTTGCACCACCGATGATTGCGGCCTCCAAAACGCGCAGTGAAAATTCTGGGTTCGATTTGAAGCCATCAAAGAAATGCTCCATATCGACGAGCACGCGGCGATCATTGGCTGTCAGATATTTCACCGAGTCCGACACCATGGCTACACCTTCGTCGAGCGTGGTCTGCAACGCATGCACAACGTGATAGTCCCACGCCTTGGCAACAATGCACACAGCAGATGTTTGTGCCTCGATCAAATTTCGTAGCGTCATGTCATCGTCAACCTTGCCAAGTGGACGTCGAGTTGAACCAAACGCAACCATGGCAGACGTCGTGAAGGTCAATTCCTTTTTTGCACGAGCAAAGAATTCAATGTCTTTCGGGTTCGCACCTGGCCATCCGCCTTCAATAAAGTGCACACCCAAATAGTCCAGTTGTTCTGCAATGCGCAACTTGTCTTCAACGCTTGCCGATACGCCCTCTACCTGCAAGCCATCGCGCAATGTGGTGTCAAACACTTCTACAAGTTGTTGCTTTGTCATCTGCTGCTCTTCTCTACTGTCGAATTTTGGGGATTAAAAAAGCCGCCCGAATGGGGCGGCTTGGGCGTACGTCGGGTGACGCACGCCTATCGAATAATGATGATCGCAATGCTGGACTGGATAGCTCCGAACTGATTCATGGCTCTAGTCTGACGCCTGAAATGGCGTTCACCAACCCGCTGGCCTCGTCCCTGTGAGGATGTCTGTGGATAAAGCCCTGCGGACGGTACTCCGCTTGTGGAAACGCCTGTGGAGAACCCTGGGGGAAACCCCCTCCAAGTCACCTCCGTGTAATACGAAGTCTGTTATTTCACGTATTCGAGCCAGTCGACATAGCGCGGGTCTTGCCCACGCACAGCCTTGGCATATACAGCAGCGATTGCCCGCGTCATTGGCCCTGGGCACGGCACTGGCCTGTCATCGACCGAACTCACCGAGCCAACTTCTGCTGCTGTTCCGCAGGCGAAGATTTCTTCGGCAATGTACAAATCGCTGCGCGCAATGTTGTCCACGCGAACTTCGTATCCCAAATCGCGAGCGATGCGAGTGACGCTATTTTGCGTAATACCCTCAAGCGCTCCGGCTGATGTTGGTGGAGTCAAAATAATTCCATTGCGAACGACGAACAAGTTCTCACCTGTGCACTCTGCAACCAAACCATTTGGAGCGAGCATGATGGCTTCGTCGTAACCAGCCTTCAGCGCTTCAACTTTGGCAAGCGATGAGTTCACGTAGTTACCAACAGTTTTTGCAGCTGGTGGCATGGTATTGTGATCGTGGCGCGTCCACGAAGCAATTTTCATGCGCACACCCTTTTCAACGGCATCGTCGCCCAAATAGGCGCCCCACGGCCAGCACGCAATGGCTACTTCGGTTTTGCACGGCGTGGTGTTCAAACCCATTTCGCCGTATCCGTAATATGCAAGCGGACGGATATAGCAAGCAGGTAATCCCGTTGATGCAACAGTGTCCTTCACAGCTTGAACAAGTTCTTCAAGCGTGTACGGCATTGGCATTGCCAAAATTTTTGCTGAGTTAATGAATCGCTGCATGTGCTCGGTAAGGCGGAATACTGCCGGACCCTTATCGGTTTCATACGCGCGAATACCTTCAAACACGCCGGTGCCGTAATGCAGTGTGTGCGTGAGCACATGAACTTGTGCCTTGTCCCAATCAACAAGCTTTCCGTTCATCCAAATCTTTGGTGTCGTGGTAATCGGCATTGGCGTCCCCTTATTTAAAAATGTTGATAAAACTTAGCGTTACTTGCCCGCAACTCGGGCTGCAATTTCGTCGCCAATTTGCGATGTAGTGCCAGCACTTGGCTTTTCGCAGGCGGCACGCAACTTGGCTGCCCCAGCATGCTCACCCAGGAACTCCAGCATGTGGGCCGCTGACAGAATGGCCGCAACCGGATTTGCCTTGCCCGTGCCAACGATGTCTGGCGCCGAGCCGTGAACAGGTTCGAACATTGAAGGTCCAGTGCGCTTCGGGTTCAGGTTGGCCGAAGAGGCAACGCCAATTCCACCACTTACTGCTCCACCGAGGTCAGTCAAAATGTCGCCGAACAAGTTGTCGGTCACAATCACGTCATAACGCTGCGGGTCTTGCACAAAATAAATACATGCCGCATCGACGTGGTTATATGCAGTTCCAACCTCTGGGAAATCTTTAGCAACCGAATTGACCGTGCGCTGCCACAAATCTCCAGCAAAAGTAAGCACGTTCGTTTTGTGCACGAGTGTGAGATGTTTGCGTTCGCGTTTTGCAGCCAACTCAAATGCGTAACGCACACAACGCTCAACGCCGTGTGCGGTATTCACGCTGCCCTGTGTAGCCACTTCAAACGGCGTGCCTTTGCGCAACACTCCACCTTCGCCAACATATGGTCCTTCAGTGTTCTCACGAATCACCACGAAGTCGTGCGACTGCGTGTGGCCTGGCGCCACTCCAGCGAATGGACGCTGATTGATGTACAAGTCCAATTCAAAACGCATCTTCAATAACAAGCCGCGTTCAATTACTCCTGGTGGTACCGCAGGTGTACCTACAGCGCCCAACAAGATGGCGTCAAACTTGCGCAGTTCGGTAAGTGTTTCATCCGACAACACTTCGCCATCGCGCAAGTAACGAGCACCGCCAAGATCAAAACTTGTGGTCGCTAAATCAATTCCAGCGGCCTTCACCACCTTCAGCGCTTCAGTAGTGACTTCTGGTCCAATGCCGTCTCCGCCGATAACTGCAACGCGATGAGCTTGTGATGATTTCGCAGACATAGTAATGCTCCATCGTAGGGTGGATTTTGTGCAGATAGCCTTGATCCGTATGGCTAAGCACCAACTCTCGAAGTCCACATTTGACCGTATAAAGGCCGAATTTGACGACCTCACCACCCGCGGGCGCATTGATGTAGCCAACAAAATTGAGCGTGCACGCGAACTTGGCGACCTCAAGGAAAACGGCGACTATCACGCGGCTAAAGACGAGCAGGGCCACATGGAAGGCCGCATTCGCCAGATCGAATCCATTCTTGAAGACGCCGAAGTGGTGTCCCCGGCCCCTGATGGTGTTGTTGGACTTGGATCAATTATCGCCATTGTTTACGACGGCGATTCAGACTGCGATGCCGAGTCGTACCTCATTGGCCATGTTGAAGAAAAACCAGACACAAAAGATGTCAGCGTGATGAGTCCCTCGTCGCCGCTTGGCTCTGCGCTACTTGGCGCCAAAGAGGGCGACATGGTTTCTTACGAGGCACCAAACGGAATGCTCAAAGTAAAAGTGTTGTCCACAAAGTCTCAGAAATAGTTCGGAGATCATGGCGCTTCCTCCCGGTCGCTTAATCGAAATTCCTGGTCGCGGTCAAACTTTCATTCGTGAAGTGCAAGGCCCAGACAACGCACCTACTCTCATTTTGTTGCACGGCTGGACAGCAACAGCCGACCTGAATTGGTTTACGTGCTTCGAAGAACTCGGCAAACACTTCAACGTGGTTGCACTCGATCATCGCGGCCACGGACAAGGAATTCGCTCGCGCAGTTCATTTCGACTTGAAGACTGCGCAGACGACGTGGTTGCACTCGCCGATGCACTGGGCATCAACACGTTCATACCGGTTGGGTATTCAATGGGTGGGACCATTGCACAACTCATTTGGAAGCAACACGAGCATCGCGTAAACGGACTGGTGTTGTGTAGCACCGCGCCAATTTTTGCAAAGTCGCGCGAAGAACGGCTTGGCTTTCTTGGGCTCACAGGACTTGCAGCAATTGCTCGATTCACTCCAACGCAAACCGTGGACTGGATAACTGAGCAGGTGTATTTACAGCGCAAGTCTGAAGGAATGGACCAATGGGCACTCGACGAAATGTCGGGTCATGATTGGCGTCAAATTCTTGAAGCCGGAAAAGAAATCGGAAGTTTCAATTCGCTGAAGTGGCTGCCTTCAGTGGACGTTCCCACATCAGTAGTAATCACCACACAAGATCAGGTCATTCCACCAGAGCGCCAGCAGCGACTACTGGACTTATTAAAAGATGTTGACGTGCATTTGGTCGATGGTGGGCATAACGCCATTTATACCGAGCAGCGCACGTACGTTCCAAAACTTGTCGCTGCATGCACCAGCGTGTATCAGCGGGCGCTAAAGAATTAAGCGACGATCGTTTCTAGATCTAGCCCAATATCCAGCACTTTTGCAGAATGCGTCAGCGCACCAACTGAAATGTAATTCACACCAGTTGCGGCAACACTCTGCGCATTTTCCAAAGTAAGCCCGCCGCTTGCTTCAAGCACCACTGCGCGACCTGTTGATGCGAGATGTTGCGCAGCAACCGAAACCGCTTCGCGCAACACTTCCGGTTTCATGTTGTCGAGCAACACCAAGTCGGCACCTGCGGTAAGCGCTGTGCGTAATTGATCAATCGTGTCGACTTCAATTTCCAACACAATTGCAGGCGCAGCGGCACGAACTGCGGCGAATGCTTCTGCAACTCCGCCTGCAGCAACTATGTGATTGTCCTTTACTAACGCAGCATCGGAAAGCGACATGCGGTGGTTCACGCCGCCGCCACAACGCACGGCATATTTTTCGAGCGCGCGCATTCCTGGAGTCGTCTTTCGAGTGTCGCGCACCTGTGCATTGGTCGATGCAATGGCATCAGCCCATTGGCTAGTTGATGTAGCAACGCCAGACAAATGGCCCAATAGGTTCAGCGCAGTGCGCTCTGCTGTGAGTAACCCGCGAGTTGGTCCTTCAACGCTTGCCACTCGAGTACCAGGCTGAACACGCGCTCCATCCATAACCAGCTGTTTGAATACGACTTGCTCAGCGCCACACACCATGTCGAATACCGCACCAGCAACGGCCAAGCCTGCAATACATCCAGGTTGACGCGATGCAAAAACGCCTGAACTTCGCTGATGAGCAGGAACTGTGGAATTCGTGGTCACGTCGGGACCATTGTGCAGGTCCTCGTCTAACGCAACAGAAATAAGACGACGCACAGCATCAACATCTAAACCGGCAGCTGTTAATTGCTGTGCAGACTCATCAGAAAGTTTGTGGTGCAACATGGTTATGCCTCGGTCGGAATTCCACTAATTGACAACGAACCATTGCGCAAAGAAACTTCTAAGTGACGCACCCATATTTCACGTTGCTCCGCTGTGTCCGTACGTCGATGACAACCGCGACTCTCCGTGCGTGCAAGCGCGCTTGCCGCAACTGCTGTCGCAACAGTCAAAATATTGGTTGCTTCAAAATTGCGTCGCGAAGGCAAAATTCGCGCATCAACTTTTTCAGCTGCAATTGCCAAAGCGTCTAGCGCATGTTGCAAACCTTCGGGTTTACGAAGTACACCAACGTACTTGCTCATAAGGGTTCGCACATGGGTGCGCAGTGAGTCATCGAGTAAACCCACCACGTCTGATTCGGCAGAATCTTCTGGCTCAACTCGCTCAGGAATTTTCCACGCCAGGTTCCGTCCAACGCGTGTTCCCACTACCAAGCTTTCAGTAAGCGAGTTGGAAGCTAATCGGTTTGCACCATGCACACCCGTGTATGCCACTTCGCCAACTGCATACAGTCCGTCTACTTCGGTCAAGCCATCAAGGTTTGAGTCAATGCCACCGCATGTGTAGTGCGCTGCAGGTGCAACTGGAATTCGTTGGGTAAGTGGGTCAATGCCGGCTGCACGACAAGCCTTGGTAATGAACGGAAAGCGTTCTTCGAAATTTTCAATACCCGTGGCATCAAGAAACACATGGTCATCAACGCCTGCTGGCGCTTGCGCCATGCGTGCACTGATTGCCGATGCCACCACGTCTCGTGGTGCAAGGTCTTCTTGCGGATGCACACCTTTCATAATGCGCTCGCCTGCCGCATCGAAAAGTATTGCGCCTTCGCCGCGAACTGCTTCGCTAATCAGCATTTGTTGTTGAGTCGAACTTGCCGAGTGCCACAAAACCGTCGGGTGAAACTGCACGAACTCAAGATCGCGCAATGTAAGACCCGCACGCAAAGCAAGTGCATGGCCATCACCCGTTACCGCAGGTGGGTTGGACGTACTTGCAAAAACTTGGCCATATCCACCCGTTGCAACCACAACAGCAGGTGCTTTCACTAACCCAACACTTTCAACATTTCCTTGCGCATCGAGTTTGGCAATTCGCACACCAGCAATTCGGCGACGCCCACCTGAAGATTTTCCAAACACCAAGTCCAATGCAAACGCGTGGTCCATTACTTCAACACCTGCGTTAATAACATTCATGTCAAGCGTGCGTTGTACTTCGGCGCCAGACTGATCTCCTCCCGCGTGCACAATGCGCGAGCGCGAATGCCCACCTTCGCGCGTAAGTGCTCGCAGGCCGTCGCTACCGGGGTCGAATGCCGCACCGAGCTTTTCTAAATATTGAATTGCAGTCGGCGCGTCACGCACCAACGAAGTCACTGCTGCTTCATCGCACAAACCTGCGCCTGCTTCAAGCGTGTCGCGTACGTGTTCACCGAACGTGTCGCCCGGGTCGAGCACTGCAGCTAATCCGCCTTGCGCCCACGCGGTGCTTCCCGCATCCAACGTGTCTTTCGTAATGATCAGTACGTCACGAACTGGTCGGGCCGCCAACGCTGCAGCGAGCCCTGCGGCTCCAGAGCCAAGCACCACCACATCAACTTCGCGTGTCCAGGAAACCTCTGGAGCAGCAAGTTGAGTTGGCACGTTCACGGGTATCTGTTGAACGCGCGAACCAGTCGACACTGTGATTATTCCTTCGTACGCGAAGGCGTGCCGATAGCAATCATGCGCTCTACCGA
>JBAXBR010000046.1:0-11347 GCA_037141855.1 Actinomycetota bacterium
GTAGATGATTCAAAAATCAAATCAAACGTCATGGAGATGCTGGAGATCGTTCGGTTGAGCGACTTTGCCCAACGCAAACCTTCACAGCTTTCCGGTGGTCAGCAACAACGTGTTGCTCTTGCTCGCGCGTTGGTGAACTATCCAAGCGCGTTGTTGTTGGACGAACCATTGGCTGCACTTGACCTAAAACTTCGCGAAGCGATGCAAATTGAATTGAAGCGAATTCAACGCGAGGTTGGCATCAGCTTTATTTTCGTCACCCACGATCAGGGTGAAGCACTGACCATGAGCGACCGAATTGCGGTCATGAGTCAAGGTCGCGTCGAGCAAATTGGTACCCCGCAAGATATCTATCGCTCGCCAGCATCATTATTTGTTGCAGGGTTTATTGGTTCGGCAAATCTTCTACCTGGAACGGTGCGGAGCCATGATGGTGCAGATGCCGTGGTGTCACTTAAGGCCGGTTCAACAATTCGGGTTGCTGGTCAAGCCGCCTTGTATGCAGTTGGCGCGCACGTGTCGGTCATGCTTCGACCAGAGCGACTTCGGCCTTCTGAACAAGTTGATTCACGTGGACAAAGCCTGCAGGGAGTCTTGACAGACTTAGTATTTCAAGGCGCTACTGCCCGCATGATCGTGCGTTTGGCTGATGGCACCGAGTTGACTTGCCTGGCTGATTCATCGGCACGGATGCCGCAGAGTTCAGTCGGTGCAACGATGAATGTGTCGTGGGATGTCGATGGCGGTTACGTTTTGGCCGGTTGGCCCGACAAAGCGGGATCAACGTCAACAGACGTCGATCACATTGAATCAACGCTCTAATATCAAATCACTCGTAAATATAGGGAGAATCACCATGTCGTCACCAACACCAAAAAATCAGATGACACGTCGTCAGTTTTTGGCGCGAACCGGTGCCCTGGGCGCACTCGGACTTTCGCTTCCGGCATTTCTTGCTGCATGCGGAGGAAGTAGTTCGTCAAGTTCTGGTGGATCCCAGTCGTTGTTTTTCGATAACTGGCCGTTGTATATCGACCCAACTGCAAATGGAAAGACCGGAACGGTAGACCGATTCATGGCCGAATCTGGCGTGAAGATGACCTATGGCGAAGGATTTAACGACAACAACGAATACTTTGCAAAGATTCAGCCGTTGCTTGGAAATGGCAAGGCCATTGAAGCCGACATCATTGCTCCAACTTTTTGGATGGCAGGACGCTTGATCAGTCTCGGTTGGACGGAGAAATTGCCGAAAGATCAAATTCCAAATTTCGCAAACATGGAAGATGGTTTCGTGAATCCAGCATGGGACCCAACGGGCGAGTATTCCATGCCATGGCAAGCAGGTATGGCTGGAATTGCCTACAACATTGACGTGACTGGCCGCGAAATTAAGAGCGTTGCAGATTTGTTTGCACCGGAGTTCAAGGGCAAGATCGGAATGCTCACCGAAATGCGCGACACCATTGGACTTATTTGCATGAGTCTCGGCATAGATCCTTCAAAAATCACATCGTTCAATGACGCTGCACCTGCGTTCGAAAAACTTGCCAAGGCTAAGGCCGACGGTCAGATTCGTGCGTTTACTGGAAATGATTACACCGATGACTTGGTAAGCGGAAACTTCGCTGCATGCGTTGGATGGTCGGGTGACGTCTTGCAGCTTGGGAAAGACAGCCCAAATGTTCGCTTCGTCATTCCCGAAGAAGGTGGTACTCGTTGGTGCGACACGATGATCCTGCCGAAGGGCGTGAAGAATTCTGCGGCAGCAGCCCAGTGGATGAACTTCTGTTACGACCCGGTGCAGGCAGCACAAATTACTCAGTACGTGCAGTACCTCTCGCCGGTGAAGGGCGTTCGCGATGAACTCGCCAAGCTCGATCCAGAGCTAGCGAATAATCAGCTGTTGTTCCCAGATGACGCATCGAGCGCGCGTCTTCGTTCGTTTGCAACGCTCTCAGAGGATGTTGAAGCAAAATTTGATCAGGAATTCTCGGCAATTACCGGCGCGTAAGCACCGAAAGAATCGCTGAACATCACATGACCGAAACGGTCGTCCGCCGAAACAAGATCGCGCGAAATGCCGATCGGGTTGGTTTGGCCGCGATGATCATCGCCTCTGTTTGCCTTGTTGCACTTGGTGCGCATTGGGTGAGTGGGCCAATGGTGTCGGTCGTTGTTCTTGTTTTGGCGCTCGTTCTCGGAAGCGTGATCGCCCTTGCCTTCACAGGTGGCCCAGAAGCTCGACGTCTGCTCGCGCCTTATGGCCTACTGAAGCCTGGAATGTTGTGGCTGGCACTATTTTTCCTTGCTCCAGTGTGGTCGTTGCTACGAATTTCTCTTTCCACAAAACAGAGTCGATTTTCTGTGCACTACAACTTCAGTTGGGCGTTTCAGAATTATTCAACTGCTTTTCGCGACTTTGGAAAACAATTTGAACATGCATTTGTGTATGCGGCCATTGCCACTGTGCTCACTATTTTGATTGGATATCCGCTCGCTTATGTCATAGCATTTCGCGGTGGAAAATATAAGAACATCTTGCTCGGTCTCGTGGTTATTCCGTTTTTTACTAGCTATCTCATTCGTACTATTGCGTGGTCGACGATTCTTGCTGACCGCGGTGTCGTGGTACATGTGTTGCATGCAGTTGGGTTAGAGCATGTATTTGAGTGGATGCACATTATGGAAAACGGCAAGCTGCTCAATACGCCTGCGGCGGTAATCGGCGGACTTACCTACAACTTCCTACCGTTCATGCTGCTACCGATTTATGTAAGTCTTGAAAAAATAGACACGAATTTGGTAAACGCTGCAGGGGACTTGTACTCAAATGCTTCGCGTGCATTCCGGAAAATTGTATTTCCGTTGTCCATACCCGGTGTGTTCGCCGGCACATTGCTCACATTCATTCCTGCTGCGGGCGACTTCGTGAACGCACAGTTCTTAGGTAACCCAAATACCACCATGATTGGTAACTCCATTCAAGATCAATTCTTGAAACAGAACAACTATCCCGTGGCATCGGCGATGGCAGCAGTACTCATGGTCAGCATTGCCACTTTGGTGCTGTTGTATACGCGAATCTTTGGAACCGAGGATTTGGCATGATGCGTAAACGCACCAAGTACGGTCGCTACGCACTCAATGCGTTTGCCGGTTTAGGACTCGTATACCTGTTCGCGCCAATTTTCTTCATCGTTGCCTTTAGCTTTAACAAGCCAAAGGGTAATTTCAATATTGCCTGGCAGTCATTTACGTTTAACAACTGGCTTCATCCATTTGCTGAGCAATCGCTCACGCACGCGCTCTGGAAAAGCTTGCAAATTGCTTCCGTGTCAACGCTGGTTTCTACCGTTTTGGGCTCATTGATTGCAGTTGCACTTTCGCGCTACAAGTTCAGAGGAAGCGAAGGCATCAATCTGTTCTTGGTGCTCCCGCTAACAACTCCAGAGATCGTGCTCGGTTCATCTCTCGCGACTTTGTTTTTAGGGCAGAACTTCATCAATTTCGGCATGGTCACCATCATCATTGCTCACATCATGTTCCAGGTGAGTTTTGTTGCCCTGACGGTTCGCGCAAGAATTCGCGGATTCGATTGGACGCTTGAGCAAGCCGCACAAGACTTAGGCGCCACTCCAGTGCGAACGTTCATGAAGGTCACCTTCCCTCTCATTTTGCCTGGGATATTGGCCGCTGCACTGCTGGCTTTTGCACTCTCGATAGACGACTTCATCATTACTTTCTTTAACTCTGGACCTGTGCAGACCTTTCCTCTTCAAATTTATGGAGCATCGCGTGTTCGTATCCCGCCGCAGATCAACGTGTTGGCTTCAATGATTTTGTTTTTCAGCGTTGCCATTTTGATGACCGGCACGATTGCCGGAATGCGTAAGTCAGCGGAGAAACAACGTTCTGCGAAGAAGTTCTCGTTACTGCACCGTAAATAATGTCGAAATCACATTATGAGGTTCTAGGCATTCTGCCATCTGCTTCTCCAGATGAAATTCGAGTTGCGTACAGAATGCGAGCACGCGAAGTGCATCCAGATACTGCTGCAAACCTGCGTGGCGATGCATCGGTACAAATGGCACTTGTTGCAGAGGCATGGCGAGTGCTTTCGGACGTGGCATTGCGTAAGGCTTATGATGTCGAAGGCATCGGACGAAGTACGCAAGCGAGTGTGTTCGTTCGGGAAACAGCCGTAGCCGAGCTTGTTGAGCGGGGAGCGTTCCCATGGCGCATGATCAGCCTGTTGGTTGTAGGGGCTATTGCACTCGTCTTGGTGTTGAACGCATTATCTAGCCCCGTAACGCCACTAGGGCCTGATGGACTGCTGCAGGCAGGCTCATGTATTGAGGTGGATGCGAATCAACTGGCAGTTGAGGTGGACTGTGGAAGCAAGCACAGTGTGGTGGTGAGGTCATTGGTGGGCTTTGACATGACGTGCCCATCCGATACTCAACCAATTCGAGATCGGCAAGGAATGGGCATTGCTTGTGTTGTTACTGGCTAGTGCAACAGAGAACTAGTCTTTAGACGTGTCCAAGCAGTGCGAACGTCCTAGTTGTAGAGAGCTAGCAATTGCTGCATATTTCCTGGATTCTTCTGAATTGTTGATGACGCTGGAAAACTATGTGCCAGTAGATGGCATGCAAGTAAACGGGTTGTGCCGAAGGCACGCCGATGCGCTTGTTGTTCCGCGCGGATGGCGAATTGAAGACAAACGTGAAAATGTGCCTCGCTTATTTCCCGTAACTCCGCCAACAGAAAAACCCAAGGCGAAGAAAGCCGATCCGAAGAAGAGTCGAGTGAAGCCGCCTCGACCAAGCATTTTTGATGAATTGAAGAGCGACAAAAAGGTTGAAGAAGTTGTTGCACCAATTGTTGAAGAAGCCGAAGTTGAGTTGGAAGAAACCAAGGCCATTCCTTGGAGTCCACAGTTTGATCAAACCGATGACTTGGGTGGCGTTTTGCGTCCAAAGGGACGCTTGCTCAGCAGGGCGTTCAACTTTGATGACACCCAATCATCGCCTCGGCCGCAGGCCGATAACACCTTCACGGATGGAATTCAACGCGAGCCATTTGACGAAAACGATATTCCGTAATGGCGTTGAAAGTGAGGGCCTCTCTCGAGTCCCCGGTAGATCGAAAAATCGCGTATTCGGTTCTCCGCGATTTAACGCAATATCCCAAATGGTTAGACATCGTTCATGCTGCATCGAAAGAAGAAGGATCAGATAACGCTTGGATAATAGAGCTGCGCGGGAAAGTTGGTCCGTTTGCGCGTTCTAAGCGCTTGCGAATGTTACGAACGAGTGATGATGCACACTCGTCCATAGTTTTTGAACGAACCGAAATTGATGGTCGTAATCATTCGGAATGGAAACTCACGGTGTTCCTTGTTGGTGCAGGAGATGAAGCCGAAGTTTCGGTTGAACTGTTTTACGGTGGGTCTTTGTTTGGCGGCGGCATTCTTGAGCGAATGCTGGCAGACCAGATTGAGCGCAGCCGCCCAAAATTAGTTTCGCTACTTGGAAACTAGATTGTGCCTTGTAGGGCTGATTTGCAGCATCCATGCAGCCTTGATGCGTGCTGCTTCGTGAAACCCGGCGATGTTCACGTTGAATGCATCTTCGGCTTCTCGCTTGGACATCGTAGTAATGGTCGCTAATTCGCTTGACCACGAGTAACCGTCAATGGACGGGGCGTCATCCAGTAGACCAATATGGCAGATGATTTCAGTTACGCCTGAGGTCGCTTTGGCCAAGTACTTCGCAAGATGCTCGCGTTTCATCTGTCCAGAAACCGCAAATCCAAAAAACTGGCTGGGAACATTAACATTTTCATCTCTCACGAATGAAGTGAGCATGCAGAAGAATGACAGTGCGACCTGCTGCGCCCTCCGTGCAACTCCTACATGTTCGAAGTTGCGCTCATGTGGCGTGCGCTTCCATGGGATGTCGTATTTGAAAGCAAGTTGAGACACGGTTCTACGAATACGGGGGTGGATGTGCACATGGTTATGTCCATTGATGTGGCTTGGTTGAACACCCTGATCGACTAGCCACTTCACTTGTGCTTCCATTTCGGCACGAACTTGTCGAATATGCACGGAGCTAGCGAAAAGGAGGCGGATGAAAACGGCGCCGTGTGACAAATTCTTTAATGCAGCAACATATTTGCTCTTGGTTAATGGTTCAACATCTTGAAATGCAAGATGTACGCCAATTCCCAAGCCGGGGTTTCGGCGTGCAACTTCAAGTCCCAAATCTCGCGAGCCAGCATTCACCATAAGGGAAGCGTCAGTTACCAAGCCTTCGCGGAAAGCGATTTCGACTGCATGACAGATGCTGTCTGAGCGACCAAAGTCATCGGCAGTGACGACCACGATCGGGGGTAAATTTGGCACCCGTTAATCTTAGGGATACCACTTGTTAATACATGGCAATCTGGCAAGAAAATGACAAGAAACCCACAATTTGTGGGATGAAAAATGTTCTATTCTTCAATTCCTCGACGGTTAGTCAGCCTTACTGGCTGCCCGGCTGCCAGTTGGCCGCATGCGGCATCTATGTCCGTACCGCGGTTCCGTCGAACAGTGACATTTACGCCGAGGTCTTCAAGCTGTTGAGCAAATGAACGGACCCCTGCTGCGCCTGTTCCCTTGGTTGGCCAACCTGGGGTTGGGTTGAGCGGGATCAAGTTGACGTGTGCTGATGGTGTGAGTTGCCCGCAGAGTTGCGCCAACTCGCGTGCATCGCGAGGCTGGTCGTTAATACCATCGATCATGGCCCACTCAAAACTGATGCGGCGATTTTTGTTATCGAGGTAGTCGCGACATGCCTGCATCAGTTCATTGATGGGGTAGCGCTTGTTAATAGGAACAAGTTCATCGCGCAAAACGTCACGGGCTGCGTGCAGGGAAACCGCAAGGTTCACCGGCAGCGGACGCGAAGCAAGTTTGCGAATGCCGGGAACGATGCCAACGGTTGAAATAGTGAGGTGTCGAGCCGACAATCCAATGTCGCCATGAATGCGTTCTACCGCGCCCCACACTGCTTCCTCGTTGGCGAGTGGTTCGCCCATGCCCATGAACACCACGTTGGCTAAACGTTGCTTACGCTTTGCACTTTCGCGCGCGGCGTACACCACTTGTTCAACAATTTCGCCGACGCTTAAGTGGCGCGTGAAACCTGCTTGTCCAGTTGCACAAAAACCGCAGGCCATTGCACAACCAGCTTGCGTGCTTACGCACACCGTTGCTCGTTCTTTGTAGTGCATGAGCACGGTTTCAATAGGGTGCCCGCCGTCTGCAAGTGACCACAAAAATTTGATCGTGTCACCTTTGTCGCTCACACTTGCCGTGGTGAGGTTCAGCGAATTGGGGAAACCCTGTGCCAGTTCGTCGCGCACGGCACCAGGCAGCGTGAGAATTTGGGACGGCTCGGCGAACTGTGTGTATAAGCCTTCCCAAACTTGCTTCAAACGAAACGCTGGTTGACCGCTTAAGAGTCCTGCGATGTCTTCACGTGATGCATCGTAAAGACTTGTCATGCACTCAGTTTAGAGGTGTTTTTGCGCCAACTTCTCGTAATCGAGCATGCGAGCACGAAGAACATCGAGACTTGAGGTCCAAAATGCGACATCCGTGACATCGATACCGAATGCTTGACCGAGTTCCTCGGCAGTATCCATTCCCGCACGTGACAAGACAGTGTCGTAGTTTTCGCGGAAATGATCTGGGTTGGACTGATACTTCGCGTACAAACCCAAACCGAACAGCAATCCATATGTATACGGCCAGTTGTAGAAGTGGCTTCCGTAGTAGTGGGGCTTGAGTACCCACATGTGCGGGTGGCGAGTGCTCTGGTCAAGACCATCGCCATACGCGTCGGTCTGTGCTTGCAACATGATTTCGTTGAACTCACTCACGCCAAGCGTGCGGCGTTGGCGGCGTGCAAACACCTCGGTTTCGAAAAGGAACCGACTGTGAATGTCGACAACCACTTGCGATGCGCCGATGAGGTTGACGTCGAGCAATGCCAGACGCTCGTCACCTTGCATGCGCGAAAGCCCGTCTTCCATAACCAGCGTTTCGCAGAAAATGCTGGCGGTTTCAGCAAGAGCCATAGGTAAGCGTTTTTGCAGAGGCGTGCGTTGGGCAAGTTGTGTGTTGTGATACGCGTGACCAAGTTCGTGTGCAGTGGTCTGTGCAGAGTCAACACTTCCGCTCCAGTTCAGCAGTACGAGGGATCGGTCATCAACAAATGACATGCAGAATGCTCCACCTGTTTTTCCTTCGCGGGGCTCGGCGTCTAGCCACTGCTCGTTAATTGAGCGGTCAACAAGTTGTGCAAGACGTTCGCTGTATGTGGAGAACGCATCTTTGACGAGACTGATTCCTTCGTCCCACGAAATTGCGCCCGGTGAAATGTGCAGTGGTGCAAACAGGTTCCACCATGACAAACCATTGGTGTCGCCGTGCAGTTGTGCTTTCACTCGCATCCAGCGCCGAAAGTCGGGGAGTGATGCTGAAATTGCGGACTGCATGGCAGTAAACGTTGCATTGCTTACCGAGTTTGAATACAGCGAAGCGTCAATTGGTGCTTTCCATTGACGTCGCTTGTTAACAGTGTTCGCTTCACCTTTGATGCTGTTCATTGCTGCTGCGCATGCAACGGCAACAGTTGGCCACGCTCGCATTTCCGCTTCGTAAGCAGCCTTGCGAACTGCAAGGTCGTTGTCGGTTGCCAGTCCGCGCACTGCTGCCATGGGCATCAACTTGGTTCCCGTTGGCAAGTGCACATCGACCGATAACTGCGAAGTGATGTCGCTTTGCAGTCGGCCCCATGCTGACGAGCCCGTTGTGCCAAGTTCGGCATACAGCCCTTCTTCAGCTTCGCTCATTTGGTGGATGGCGCGGTCTTGTAAACGAAGTAATGGACCGAGGTGCTCGCGCGCCTCGTTGCTGACTTCCTGCAGTGCATTGGCATCCAGACTTGCCACCCAGTCTGCAAGGCGTGCAAGAAGGGGAGAAATTCGTGCGTCGAGGTCTTCCATTTCGCTGAGCAAACCTTGTGCCTGCTCAATGCGCGAATCGGTACTGACTGTTGCGTAGATGTATGAAATGAGGATGTCTTGTTCGTCAACTGTTTTGTTAAATGCCTGGATTACCGCATCGGCGGCCACACCGTCTTGCGCGTTTGGTGTGCGCGGTTCGACGGCACGCACATTGTGGGTCTCAAACAATGCTTCAAGGCGGGCCACGTTCGATCCAGCGCTTTCCATGGCATCTACAAATGAACGGGCATTGAACGATTCATGCACATCGGCAACGGACCAGCGCGGTAGGGGCTTTTCGTTTTCGGTAGTTAATGACATGCCGAAAAACTAGTTCACATCTCCAACAAACGCACGTTGCTGATGGGTGACAGTGAAGCCAAGCGACTTGTATAACTGAACCGCGCGCACATTATCGGCGTCAACGTGCAACATGCCGGTAGAGATTCCTGCACGATGAAGAAATGAGAGGCCGGCAATGGTCAGCGCACGACCGGTTCCTTTGCCACCAAAGCGAGGGTGTACGGCAATCACATAAATCTCGCCGAGCACGGGTGAGGTTTCGAGGTGCACCTTTGTCCAGCAAAAACCAGCTAGTTCGTCGCCCACGTTGTGCAGCAAAAAACCATTCGGGTTAAACCATGGCTCCTGGATGCGTGATTCAAGTGTTGCCTGGGTCCATCCACCCTGTTCTAAGTGATCGGCGAACGCGGCATTGTTTACCGCAAGCCAACGCTCGTCGTCGACGCCGCTGCGAAATGGTGTTGTCACAATGTCGGTAACTTCGCGAAGTGGAAGTGCTACCCGCATTTGCAACATGGTGCGACCAGCATGAAGACCAATTGATTGAGCGAGCGATGCGTGGATGCTGGTTGGTTCAAAGACCCACCAATGCACGTGTCCGCCACCGGCTTCGCGAATGACATTGAGTGCCTCAGACAACAGTTGCGGTCCGATCGTTGCCATTTCGTAGCGATGATGTGGATGCACGATGAGGTCGAGTGCCCATGAGTCATTGCCGCGGGACACTTGACAGTAGGCAATGAGGTGATCATGTCCTGGCTGTCGGCCCAGTAGTCCCACATATCCAGGTCGACCTCCTTGGCGAAGATCAATCCATAAGTGATCGGAGAGCGGACGTTGCCCATCGGCGCGCTCGACTGCAAGTAACAGTTCGTCAACCTCAGATAAATCATCGGTTGGCAGACGACGTTTGATGTCGAGGTGTCCCACAACGCTCAGGCTATCGGTGCAACTCGCTAGTGTTCGGAACTATGGCTGCCAAGAAAGCAAGTGCGAAGAAGGCCGCTAAGAAGACGCCCAAAAAAGCGCCGAAGAAAATCGTCGATCGGTCTGCCGAAATTTTGAAGCGACTCAAAGTGTTGTACCCCGTAGCAATTTGTGAACTCACTCACGAAAATGCCTTTCAATTACTTGCGGCCACCATTCTTTCTGCGCAGTGCACTGACGTGCGAGTGAACATGGTGACCCCCGCGTTGTTCGCAGAATTTCCAACAGCCGAGAAATTGGCCCAGGCAAACGTCCAGCGTGTTGAAGAGCTAGTTCGTTCGACAGGTTTCTATCAAACCAAAGCAAAAAATCTCATCGGCATGGCGTCTGCGGTCATGACTCGTTTTGGTGGGGAAGTCCCGCGAGAAGTTGAAGAGTTAACCACACTGCCTGGTGTCGGGCGCAAGACGGCGAACGTGCTGAGGAGCGTGGTGTTCGACCTGCCCGGACTTGCCGTAGACACTCACGTTGGTCGGCTGTCGCGACGTCTTGGCCTGACTGTTGAACAAGACCCTGTGAAGGTTGAGTACGAATTGAATGCGTTATTCCCACCGCAGGATTGGGGCGGGTTTAGCCTCAGGCTTATTTTGCATGGACGCCGCGTATGCGACGCCAAAAAGCCAGCATGTCATTCGTGCGAATTCAGCGACATTTGCCCGTCTTCAGAGATGCCTCGCGCACAAATGGCTAAATCTGCGGGGTCTCGCAGCAAAAAGTAGCGGAACAAATTTTGCACCAAATATTCAATTTCGCTAATTTATGATCTCCGCCTAGACGTATGTTTAGAGCGAAGGCGATTTCGGGTCCGCCGCCTGAAGTCGCGTGATACGGGCCCCTTCGGGGGCCCTTGTCATATCTCGGATCAGTTTTATGAGTGCGCCGTCTAGGATTTCGCGGTGGCTCGCGATATTTCAACCAACACAGCAAGTACGCGCGCCGAACTTGCAGCGCTAGCAAGCACACTCGAGCAGTGCAGAGATCGCATTGGAGCACT
>JBAXBR010000047.1:0-11199 GCA_037141855.1 Actinomycetota bacterium
GCAGAATATGCAAAGGACCCGTTCCAATCCCATTAATGCCGGTGAAACCCTTTATGGGATAGGGGTAGAAGTTTCACTAGGCAATTCCTGGTTTTGGGTGTAGTCATTGGTTAACAACTAACCAAAGGGGATTGAAATGATTTGGACACGAAGGGTATTGCAGGGGCATTCAACGGAGTCAGTAGCGCTAGGTATTGAGGCGTGCAAGATATTCAACGAAGTTACCGGTGGCAATTTGTCACTCTGGTCACCATTGGGTGGAATGCCGTATAACGCTCTCGCATGGCTGCAATCTGCTGAGGATTTCAACGAAGTAGTAGAGCGTTCGTTTAAATGTGGAGCTAGCGATGCATGGACTCATTTGATGCAACGTGCGTCAGGAACAGCCTCAACCATTGCTGAATATCCAGACAACGTTTATTCTTTCCATGCAACTTCAAGCAACCTCACTCCGCATACGGTTGGATCCGTTGTCATGACTTCGTCACTCACGATGAAAGATGGGGCCGATTATTTCGGTGCTCTCAAGTTCTTGACAGAGTGGTGTGAGATTGCTGCCGGCGTGACAGGCGGTGGAGTTGTTGTCTCAGTACCAATGTTCGGTGTAGCTGGAGCAATTGAGACGTCAAGTTTCTATCCAAATGCAAAGGCCGCTGAGGCTGGACGTAATGCAGCTATGGCAAGCACAGCTTGGTTGACCAAATTCATGGAAGGCGGAGCATTCTTTAACGCCAACATGAATCGCACAGCAGTAATCCGTATCGCTTAAGCCAGGTCGGTAACCGCACCAGCGAATTGAGATTGATACAGGCGGAAGTACGCGCCACGAGAAACAAGTAGATCCTCGTGCGAACCCTGTTCAACAATTCGACCATCTTCCATCACCAGAATCACATTCGCATCGCGAATTGTGGACAGGCGGTGGGCGATGACGAAACTGGTGCGCTTACTCCGTAGTGCCGTCATTGCGCGTTGAATGAGCACTTCGGTACGGGTGTCAACAGAGCTTGTTGCTTCGTCGAGAATAAGAATTGCTGGGTCTGCAAGAAACGCGCGAGCAATAGTGAGCAATTGCTTTTCCCCAGCGCTCACGGCGCCGCCTTCGTTATCGAGAACGGTGTCATAGCCAAGTGGCAAAGCGTGCACGAAGCGCTCTACGTACGTGGCTTTCGCTGCGGCAAGAATTTCGGCCTCTGTGGCAAGTGGGTTGCCGTAGGCAATGTTCTGGCGAATTGTTCCACCGAACAACCATGTGTCTTGCAGCACCATGCCAACATTTGAACGAAGTTCGCTGCGAGGGATTTGTGAAATGTCGCGACCATCAAGAGTGATGCGACCACTATTCAATTCATAAAAGCGCATGATCAGGTTGACGAGCGTTGTTTTGCCAGCGCCCGTAGGCCCAACAATTGCCACCGTGGTTCCAGGCTCGGCAACAAGTGAGAGATCCTCGATAAGCGGGCGATCAGGGTCGTAGGAGAAGCTCACGTGTTCGAAAGCGATGCGACCTTTAACCTCTGGTTGTTCAGTTGAGGCAGGCTCAATGCTCTCTTCTTCAGCATCAAGCACTTGGAATACTCGTTCGGCAGATGCAACGCCAGATTGCAGCACGTTCATCATGGACGCCGTCTGGGTGAGTGGCATGGTGAACTGACGCGAGTACTGAATGAAGGCTTGCACGTCGCCAAGGCCCATTGTTCCTGAGGCGACCTTCAAGCCACCCACAACGGCAATCATGAGGTAATTCAAGTTGCCAACAAACATCATGGCTGGCTGAATTGAACCAGACATGAATTGTGCGCCAAAGCCAGCCTCATACAACTTCTCATTCGTGACTGAAAAGCGTTCTTCAACTTCTCGTTGACGTCCAAATGTTTTCACAATGGCGTGGCCGGTGAACGTTTCCTCAATGAGTCCGTTGAGTGCGCCAGTGTGTGACCACTGCGCGATGAACTTGGCTTTTGATTTAGCAGCGATCTGCTTCATCGCAAGAATCGATAGAGGAACGGTAACTACAGCGATGAGTGCGAGTATTGGTGACACCCAGATCATCATGCCAAGAACTCCAACAATGGTGAGGAGTGATGTAATGAGCTGGCTCAATGACTGCTGCAAGCTTTGCGAAATATTGTCAATGTCGTTAGTGACTCGGCTGAGTAGGTCGCCACGAGATTGACGGTCAATGTAGCTCAATGGCAAGCGATGAATTTTTGCTTCAACTTCAGACCGCAACGAAAACATCGTGCGCTGAACCACTCCTGCAAGCATGAATGTTTGGCTGTAAGCGAGCAAGAAGGAAAGTGCGTACAGCGTGATGGCGATTTCAAGCGTGTGATGCAATGCCGTGAAGTCCACTCCGGTTTGACCATTGCGCTTCATGAGCCCATTGAACAAAATGTCTGTTGCATGACCCAAAATCTTCGGGCCAGACACCACTAATGCAACGCTGACAACCGCCATGGTCAAAATGATGCAGACAAGAAAAATCTCATTTGCCATTAAACCGATCAAGCGCTTAATGGACTCTGTGAAGTTTTCCGATTTCTCGACTGGCATTCCAACTACGTGCATTCGGCTATTGCGTAGTTCTGAGCCCGGCATTGCCGTCGGTTTGGCGGTTGGTGTCTGCGGTTTTTCGCTCATGACACTTCTCCATTAACGGAAGCCTGTGAGTCCACGATCTCTTGGTACGTAGGACAATCGGTGAGTAACTGCTCGTGCGTGCCAAGACCAACACAATGGCCGCCTTCAAGCACCAGAATCTGGTCGGCTTCACGAATAGTGGATACACGTTGTGCAACGACAACTACAACGGAGTTGCTGGTGTTCGGCGAAAGTGCGGCGCGAAGCCGCGCATCGGTTGCAAGGTCGAGAGCAGAGAACGAGTCGTCAAACAGGTAGATCTCGGGTTGGCGAATAAGTGCTCGGGCAATTGCCAGACGTTGACGCTGACCTCCGGAAACATTCGAGCCACCTTGTGCGATGCTGGCATCAAGACCACCTGGCATGGCGCGAACGAAATCTTCGGCTTGAGCGACACTCAGCGCAGCCCACATCTCATCTTCGGTTGCATTTTCTTTTCCGTACGTGAGGTTGCTTGCCACGGTGCCCGAAAAGAGATACGGCTTTTGCGGAACAATACCGACACGTGACCACAGGGCTTCTGGCGCAAGGTCACGGACGTCAACACCATCAAGTGAAACAACTCCGCTTGTGGCATCAAATAGTCGCGGGATCAGATTGACCAAAGTCGTTTTACCCGAACCTGTGCTGCCGATGATTGCAAGAGTTTGTCCGGCGCGAACGGTAAAAGAAATGTCTTCCAGTACAGGCGCTTCGGCGCCTGGGTAGTGGAACCCAACTTTTGCAAAATCGAGTACAGCGGTTTGAGAAAGCTTCGAAATCGCATTTTTCGAAATGACCACGCTGGTCGGCGTGTGAAGCACATCTTGAATTCGTTCTGCGCTCACTGCGGCACGGGGAAGCAGTGCTGCCATCCATGTAGTCATCATGACCGACATCAAAATCTGTGTGAGATAGGTGAGGAATGCGATCATTGCACCAGGCTTCATGAGGTGCTGACTAATGCGATCAGAACCGAACCACACCACTGCAACGCTCGAGAAGTTAATGACCAAAGTTGCTGTCGGAAACATGAGTGCTTGCAGTCGTCCACCCGTAAGTGCGGTCTCGGTTACGGCTGCGTTGGCAACGCTGAAGCGCTCCTGTTCAACAGGTTCACGTACAAAGGCTCGAACGATGCGAATTCCTGTCAACTGCTCACGCAAAATCTCGTTAATTCGGTCAATACGCTCTTGCATTCGCCGAAAAGTTGGAACCATGCTTCCGATAATGAGCGAAAGCAAAACGGCGAGGATCGGTATCGAAACCATCAAAATGCGTGACAGACCCAAGTCTTGACGCATGGCAAGGATGATTCCACCTATAGCCGTAAATGGTGCGCCGAGAATGAGAGTGCACGTCATGAGTACCAGCATTTGCACCTGTTGTACGTCATTTGTGATGCGCGTGATTAACGACGGTGCACCGAACTGCGCAACTTCTCGAGAAGAGAAATCGTTCACCTGGTGGAACAACATGTTGCGAACATCACGACCAAAACCCATAGCTAAACGTGAACCTACGTACACCGAAGAAATAGAGAAGATGACCTGGGCAAAGGTAACGAGCAACATGATGCCGCCGTATGTCCAGATGTACCCAATGTCGTGCTTCACGACTCCGTTGTTGATGATGTCGGCATTAAGCGTTGGCAAATACAGGCCCGCTAGCGCCTGAATGGCCTGAAACACGATGACTATCCAAATGAGCTTCTTGTATTTCACAAGAACCGTGGAGAGCAGAGACTTCAACATGTGCTTTGCAAATTCTACTTGGCGTTAATCGGTTGCATTACCTGCTCAACAAAGCGAAGAACTGGTTCGGTCGTTTTTGGATGCCCGAAGTCCATCACGAAGTGACGTACGTCAAGTTCGCATAGATGCATGAGATCATCGATGAATTGCTGAGACTCGAGATCGTTGGTAGGTAAGGCTCTCTCAATGGTGAGTGAAATCTCAATGGATTGCGAATCACGTCCTGCCTTTTCAGCAGAAGCACGCATAATGTCTCGCTTCTTTAGCCAGCGCTGTTCATTGCCTTGAATTGACGAATTCCATACATCGGCCAGTCGCCCAACCATCGGAAGGCCAATCTGTTCGCCATACGCACCAATGCACACTGGGGGTACAACCGTTGGTCGTGGTGGTGCAGCAGCCTTATCGATACTGAAGTGCTTGCCAGTAAATGAAGGGGAGTCTTCAGTCCACATTTTGCGACATATATATATGAGCTCCTCAAGTTGAGCGAAACGCTCGGCTGGTCGCGGAAAGTCATATCCATACGCTTGGTACTCATCTTCGCGCCAACCTGCGCCAATGCCGAGCATGAAACGGTTTCCAGAAAGGATTTGCAACGTTGCAGCCATCTTGGCGGTGAGGGCCGGGTTGCGGTATCCCTGACCAAGCACGTGATGGCAGAGCAGCACATTTGGGAATTTGGCAGCAAGCCACGTGAGCGTGGTCCAGGCTTCCATGAATGGATCGGTGGGTGAGTCGAACCCGTAGAAATGATCCGCGATCCATAGAGAATCGAAGTGTTGAAGCGCTGTTGGAAGGATGTGTTGTTCTTGAAACATCACGATGGGCTCAAAGTCGCTCCACTTGTTTCCAATAACTGGTGACAACCACCCGAATTTCACCGATTCGCTCATGGGCAAACACTAATTCGCGGTCAAGTAGATTTCGCTAGTGGCAACAATTGACGATGTAGGCAGACCTGAACCAGAACCTGCTGCAGATGAGATCGAAACCCTGCGAGGTTTCCTGAATTACCAGCGTGCGACGTTGAAGTGGAAATGTGCAGAGCTAGAGACTTCCCAAATGAATATTGCGGTTGCGAAGTCAACCGTCACCCTTGGTGGGCTGCTGAAGCACATGACTTTCGTAGAGAACGAATGGTTTTGGCGTTGGGTGGGCGACAACGATCGTTTGGAACCATGGTTATCAGCAAACTTCGCAATTGAACCGGACTGGGAATTCACTTCGGCCTCCGACGAATCAGTAGCAACGCTCATGGGCAATTGGCAGACGTCTATAGATCTCTCAGAGTCCATCCTTGATAGATGTTTGCTAGCTGGAGGATTGGATCAACTTGCAAAGAGGAAATGGCCGAGTGGTGAATCTCCAAGTTTGCGCTGGATTCTGGTGCACATGATCGAGGAATACGCCCGACATAACGGGCACGCCGACTTCATTCGCGAAGCAATTGATGGTCAAACTGGGGAATAGCAAGGCCGAAAGTAAGAATGTGGTAAGAAGTTGATAAGGATTCTGTAAAGGACACGACGCAGTTCGTTTGCAGTACCTAGTTTGCTCATATGAATTCCACCCCCATCACATTCCAAGAACAAACAAGATTCGAATTACCAGAAACTCACGCGCTTCGTCGTGGTGCAACAATCGTTGGATTACTAGCAATTGCACTTATCCACCTACTGGATCTTCCCGGCAAGTGGGCAGAGACTAGGTACATGGCATATGGATATATCGCGGTCATAGCAGTCTCGCTCATCCTTGCTGAAGTCATTTCAACTCGCCGAGACACACGTGCCATGTACGCAGCTGCTGCTCTCTCGGTAGCTGTTCTCGCTGGTTTCATCGTGAACAGGACCATCGGCATGCCAGGTGCAACCGGAGACATCGGAAACTGGGGAGAGCCGCTTGGCATCGCTTCGCTGTTTGCGGAAGCAATAACAGTATGGGTCACCGTTCGAGGCGCAATAGAAATGCATAAGCGAAAGTGATTTCGTCTCGCGAATCGGCAAACTTCTCGTCCTTGGCAAAGGTTATTGCCAATAAGGTTCCAGAGGCAACGATTGCATTTTGGGTGATAAAAATCTTGTGTACGACAATCGGTGAAACGGCAGCAGATTTTCTCAACACCAATTTGCATCTTGGGCTCACCGGCACAACTCTCGTCATGTCGGTGTTTCTTGTCGCAGCATTGATCGCCCAATTCAAGTCAAATACGTATGCACCAATTCGATACTGGGCGGTAGTAGTTCTTGTGAGCGTCGTGGGAACGTTGATAACCGATAATTTGACTGACAATTTTGGTGTCAGTTTGATTACCACTACTGCAATTTTCTCGGTTCTGCTCGCCGCAGTATTCGGAGCTTGGTACGCAGTAGAGAAAACACTGTCAATCCATGCAATCAATACTGTGCGGCGAGAGATTTTCTATTGGCTAACCATTCTGTGCACATTTGCACTCGGTACAGCCTCTGGCGACTTGATCTCGGAGCGCTTGAACTGGGGTTACTTCACCGCAGCAGTTTTTTTTGCAGCGATAATCGCCGTTATTACGTTTTCTCATAAAGCCTTTGGCCTTAACGCCGTATTTGCTTTTTGGACTGCTTATATCGTTACAAGACCGCTCGGTGCATCTATTGGGGATCTGCTTTCACAGTCGAAAAGCGATGGTGGGTTCGGTCTCGGAACGGTTGGCACGAGCGCGCTGTTCTTTGTGGCAATTTGTATTTCTGTGTACTTCCTTACGAGGACCACTGAACACATCGAGAATTCAAATTAACAATCAAGATTCTATGCCATTGATTATTTTTGGAAGACCCCGCTTGTACTGATAATTACTCTCGGAGTAATTGCTCGGGGAGTGAGTAACTGAGTTACGGTTACGGCTTTTCTGGTGTCTACTCGCACATCAATATTCTCCGTGAACACTTCGAGTACCTTGCCGGTGTTCGTCATGGCGTACACCGAAAGCACGTATGAGCCGACAGAAATGTTGCTTGTCGTCCAGGTCGTGTACTTCAGTGGTGCGGCTGCCTTCGCCGTGCCTTGGCGGTAGATGCGTCCGGTGCTATTTGCTATCACAAACTTGTATTTGCTAATCGGTGTCGTCGAGTAACCCGGTACTTGCACCCTGAATGCCATGTTCTTTTTAGACAACAAGATTTTTACACCAGAGATGAGCTTGACAGCAGCGCCACGGCTTGGAAGCGCGATCGGTGGAGCAGCAGAAACTGTCGTAGTCGATTTAGCTACTGAGCGTTCAGGTTCTGGCTCTCCACCGCCACCGCCTCCACCAGGAACGGTGGTTACAGGAATGTAAACAGTGGTTGTAGGGGAAAGGGTGGTTGTTGGAGCGATAGTGGTAACGGGAACGGTTGTTTCCGGTGCGATCGTCGTTGTCGATGTTGTGGTCGTGGTTCCAGGTGATGGTGGTGGACCAGGAATATCAGGCACGCAGGAAAGTGGTGCCGCATAGGGAGCCCACACGTCAAGGAACGTCATTGCACCACCGAAACCGCTATCGGTTCCATGGTTCATCGCGCGACCTTGGTCCATAAGTGAATATTGCTGTCCCATCGTTGCGCACTCGGAAATTGCAAGTGAAAAGTCGGCGGTTTCACCAGGACCTACTAGTGGCGCAACAAAGTTTTGTGCATTCGTGTACGCAGAAGCGTTTCGTGCGAGCAGCGTCTGTTGCATTCCGAGAAGGCCCATAGTTTTATCAGTAAGACCAGCGTTTACGGAACGGATCAAAATGCTGTCCTTCGGCTGCACATTGATGAGGTCGGTATCGGGGTATGACTTGCCGTTAATCAGGTGGTACACCTGTCGCGGCGATCCATCAGGGTTTCGAGCCTGACCGAAGTAGCTCATATCAAACGTTGTTGGATTATTGGCAAACTCTGCATCGATGTCTGTAGTGGCCACAACTGCTTCGTCGTTATAGGTAACAGCAGAGTCAAAAGCACACATGCCGTCTGTGCAATCGGTTGGAACGACAATCAATACTCCAACAAGTCCCATGGCAATCTGTTTCGGCGCTGAAGCATTAGAACCTGGTTCAAAAATCATGGTTCCTACTTTGTCGGCAGTCACGGTGTACGAACTTCCTCCACCAGTTACTGATTTAAGAGCAAGGCTTGGAAATGAAAGCCCAACACTTGTCGGAAGATTTTCGGAGAAGTTGACATTGATGACTGTTCCTTGTTTCACCTTGATTGTCGATGCCGCAGAACCTGCGAGCCCTACTGGTGATCCATTGACTCCAAAGCCGTAAAATGGAACATCTACCGTTCCGCCTGGCGCAGTGACGTCTTTGATGGTCACGGTTCCTGTACCGGCATGCAGCGAAATATCACACGGATTGGTGGTACAGGTGAGTGGCACTTTCGGGAATGCCGGTGCGCGGAAGATCGTGAGAGAGTACGCGTTGGTTGTTAATTTGTCACTTGCTAATACGTTGATGATCACCTTGGTGGATCCAACTTTTAAGGCAACATCTGCCGAAGCCTTGTCGGACGCGAGCGGAGCAGGTGTGCCACCGTCTACAGAGATAGTCATGGTTGCGCCAGTTTGAGTGGTTACTGCCGAAACTGTGGTCTTTGAAATCGCGTTGTCTACAACTGCGGTGTAATCAAGCGTGGTCGAGACAAAAGCGGGACTTATGGTTCCCGTGGTTGAACCTGAAAATGAGAGAAGTGTTGCGTCCGTAGGGCTCATTGCTGCAACCCCCATTTGGCCTCCTCGATCGATTACAACCGAATAGGTTCCCGCGGTCACCCCGTCTTGATTGGTAACGAGCACATCTACGGTGTTCGAGCCTGAGGCAATGTCGAAAGTTGCTGAGCCAGAACCTGTTGACGCCGCCGTGAAGGCGCCGCCCGCGATACGGAACTGGATAGATGATGTCGGTGTCGCTGCTGTTGCGCTCACCGTGGCCGAGGTCGCATCGGTTGCAGCAGCTGATGTGTACGAAGTTGTCGCAGAAGCAAAATCCGGCGAAATTGCTCCTGTTGAAACAGACAACCCAGACAATGTCGCATCGGTTGCTGCACTTACAACCGTTGTTCCGGTTGCAAGCACGGCCATAACCACCGATGCTGCGATAAAGAATTTCACGAGGTGTTTCATGGTTCGTTTCGTTTCGTTAGAAGATGTGTTCATCAGCTGCACGTCAAATTCATGCGGGCCTGCAACGCTGCAGGTGGTTCAACTTTGATCAGCGTCATCATTCCGCCGAACGTAATTCCGTAGTTGGTTACCTGTGTGAGGTCATGGTTGTGAGCAACGTGGTAGTACTCACCGCACTGGCTTTTAGTAAGAACGCCAGGGTTGAGCAAACCTTCAGCACCGAGATACGGCGAGCCGCTCCAATAGCTTCCTTCTTTCAGGTTTGGTCCGTTGGGAGGAGCAACCGGAACTCGGAATCCATTGACGTCGTCGTAGCTTTCTTCGTTCGTCCATCGGAATGTTGCATCCACGCTTCCGCCTGGGTTAATAAGAATGCTGAACTTCTCTTCGGTGTTGTCATTGATTGCACCTGCAACGCCACCCTTCATAAGGGCAGCGTCTTGAGCAATTACGTGCTCATGGTTCGAGTGCGGATGGAAGTCGTAGGCGGCATTGCCAACGTTGATGTAACGGAGCATGATGTCGAGAGCGTTTACGTGCACGTCCCAAGGCTGAACGTGCGCCATCGCACCATATGGTTGCCAAGGCATCCAAGGCGCGTTATTTGGTGCAAGCGTGTCTGGCATGGAACGTCCATTAATCATGAAGTAGTGAGCCTCGTATCCAGTCGGATACGAATTCCAATTCAGTTTTGTGAGATCGCCGGCAGTAAAAGCTTGTTCCATGAATGTATGAATAGCTGGATCAATTTCGGAAAGAATCAGAATGTTCTCGCCATCAACCGAACCGCTATAGATAGCAAGAGGATCACATTTTGTCGGGTCATCAATTTTGGTGTACGCGCACTTTGCCGTTGCAGCCTGGGTTGCCGCTTCAGTAGGCGACATTCCCGCGTCGGCATTCGTGTGTTGTAATGCTGTTCCGTCGGTGTAAGGAATTGCAAGAATGTCGTCAGCGGTTATTGAGACTCCGGTAGGGCGCACGACTATTGCACCGAATAGACCCATTTGCACTTGCAGCTGAGGATCAGTGCCGCTTTGGTAGACATACGTTCCCGCACGATCGGCTTTGAAGCGATACGTAATTGAACTGGCAGGAACTGCTTGTGGGACAAGCGAGATCATTTTTCCAGTGCCGTCGAATACTGGACCAACTGCTCCAGAGGTTGCTCCATCGTTATAGGTAACGTTGGTGAACCCGGGCAATTGAATTGACGTTGCAACAGGGAGTTGGTTGGTCAACGTAATGTCAACCACTTCACCGGAATTCACGCACAAGATTGGTCCAGGAAGCTGAAAGCCTGTGCCGGTAACTCCGTAACTCCAGTTGTAAATCGAGTTGCCGTCGGGTTCGCTTGTATAACCATCGGTCGCAACCAAGTTGAATGTGCGATAACCACCGACGATGGTTCCTTCGGTGCACAGCATGCCTTCGCTTTCAGCGGCGAATGCTGCACTTGTCTTTGGAGAAATGGGGACAAGGGTTGCAAGTGCAATACAGAAGATTGCCAACACAAACACAATTGATGAGCGCTTAGATGTGAGTTTCATGTTGATAGTCCTTAGATCTGAACCTGAATAGGGGAGCTGTACACCCCGGCTGAATCTCGTGCAAGCAGCCAGTAAGTTTTTTTAGGGTTCGCGTTGTTACCTGCTCGCGCGACCTCGACACTGAATGCATATGGGCCGCTTCCGGT
>JBAXBR010000048.1:0-10782 GCA_037141855.1 Actinomycetota bacterium
AAACACAAGGTAAAGGTTTCGAATTCTGGTGTTATTTCCATTATGGGCGGCAAGCTCACTACGTATCGCAAAATGTCCGAACACACCGTCGATGAAGTGGTGAAGCACGTAGGCAAAGCAACCAAGTGCAAAACCAAGAATTTGCCATTTATTGGAGCAAAGGGTTTCAAGTCATCAATGCTGAATGGACCAGATGCTCACTTGGCGGAACGCTTTGGCAGCGAACTAGGAAGCATTAAAGAATTGATATCCAAGGACGCATCACTTCGCGAACCACTTATTCCAGGACTTCCCTATTTGCGCGCTGAAGCCGTATTTGCATGTCGTAGTGAAATGGCTCAATCACTCGATGATGTGTTGTCGCGTCGAACTCGCGCTCGCATTATTAACCGCCGCGCAACTCTTGCGAGTGCTCGCAAAGTGGCCGAGCTGATGGCAACCGAACTGCATTGGGACGCTGCCGAAATAGACCGCCAGGTTGCCTATTTCGTCGATTCATGTTCACGCGAAGAAGCAGCAGGGCTCGTGAGCGAAGCCGAATTCTTGGCATCTGTTCAGTAGTCGTAATCTCTTGGCATGACCCAGCCAACTGAGCCGATTGAGTTTTCAGTTGCGGCACACGAAATCACTGAACGATTCTCCGCAGTCGCATCTCTTTCTCCATCAATTCTCGAAGAACTACAAAATATTTGTGCAACTTCGGTAGATGCTCAGTCAATTGCAGAACATGGTCGCGACTGGTGGCCACTCGCCATGCATTGGGCATTGCAAGGCAAGACTCCACGCAAGGCTGGCGCAGTGTGCAATCCAAGCACCACCGAACAAGTTGCAGCATTAGTTGCAGTATGCAACACACACGACTTACCGCTGACGGTTGCTGGTGGAAGAAGTGGAGTGTGTGGCTCTGCTATTCCGTTGTATGGCGGTGTTGTCCTTGATGCCACCGCGCTACAGGGAATAATTTCTGTCGACGAAGTATCAGGAATTGTTGAAGTACTGCCGGGAACATTTGGTCCAGATTTTGAAAACGAGTTGCAGTCGAAGCACTCACTCACCGTTGGGCACTTCCCGCAGTCGTTCGATATTTCCACCGTCGGCGGATGGGTTGCCTGTCGCGGCGCTGGACAGTATTCAACGCGCTACGGAAAAATTGAAGACATGGTGGTTGGCCTAGAAGTGGTGTTAGCCAATGGTGAAATTGTTCGTACGGGTGGCGCCCCAGCTTCGGCAATTGGCCCGGACCTCACGTCGCTGTTTATTGGTAGCGAAGGAACACTCGGTGTCATAACCAAAGTGTGGCTACGAGCTCACCCAGTTGCGCAGTACCAAGCACGCGCGTCATACGTCTTTCCATCGTTCATTGATGGTGTCAATGCATGCCGTGAATCAGTTCGCAACGGTGCAACTCCCGCCGTGCTTCGTCTGTACGACGAAACCGAAAGCCAGCGATCACATGGCTTAGATGGTTCGCAATGCACGCTGCTCGTACTCGATGAAGGCGACGAACGTTTAGTGAAGGCAACACTTGACATCGTGCGCGAATCGGCAATTCAGAATCGTGGCAAAGTTGGCGATATTGAACTGGTTGAAAAGTGGTTGCATCACCGCAATGACACAAGCGGATTACAAGCACTCACCCGCAAGGGCTACATCGTGGACACCATGGAAGTTTCGGCACCGTGGTCAAAACTTGAATCCATTTTCAACGGCGTGCGCAAAGCATTCATGTCCGCTCCCGGAGCGCGCGCCGCGTCATGCCATCTTTCGCACAGCTATCTCGACGGCGCTTGTTTATATTTCACTTTTGCCGGAGACAAATCCGACACGGTTGAAGACAACTACATCGCGATGTGGAATGCGGGTCAACGCGAAGCAATCAAACTTGGGGCAAGCGTTTCGCACCACCATGGCATTGGCATTAACCGCGCTCGATTTATGCAGGAATCGCTAGGCAATGCAATGCAACTATTGCAAGGCCTCAAGAACACGTTGGATCCGAAAGACTTGTTGAATCCAGGCAAGATTGGACTCACATCGAAGCGCAATAGCAGCAAGCCGGTGTGGCCATGAGCGTCCTCGTTATCGACGTTGGAACAACCGGTTTGCGCGCAGCGGTAGTTCGTAACGACGGAAGTGTCGCGCACCTGAACTACGAACTGTGCTCACCAACTTCGCCATTTCCTGGTCTTGTTGAATTCGATGCACTTGCAATGCGCGATGCCGTTCTACGAGTTGCAGGTAAAACACTTGCTCAAGCCGGCACAGTTGATGCTGTTGGAATTACTACTCAGCGTGCGTCGACAGTGGTTTGGGACGCACATACCGGATTGCCACTTGGCCCGTCGCTGTCGTGGCAAGACTTGCGCACCGTTGGCGAATGCATCACCGCAAAGATCGAACACAACCTCACGCTTGCCCCGAATCAAACCGCAACTAAGGCTTCGTGGATGTTGAAAAACTACGCGATACCTGCTGGCGCAGATATTCGAATTGGCACCGTTGACACCTGGGTCGCTTCTGTGTTGTCGAACGGTGAACTGCATGTGACCGATCATTCGAATGCAGCAGTGACTGGTTTGCTTGATCCACTCACACAGGCATGGTCGCAACGTTCACTTTCACTGATGGGAATCGAAGAGTCCATGCTTCCAACAGTGGTTACTTCAAGTGGAGTCATTGGAAACGCAACAGCACTTGACGGTGCACCACCAATCGCCAGCATCGTTGGCGATCAACAAGGCTCACTCATCGGTCAAGGTTGCATAGAACCCGGAAAAACAAAAATTACATTCGGCACCGGTGGCATGCTCGACATTTTTACGGGCTCTGCAGCACCAACGTCTGCGCAACGCAGCAAGGGTGGAACATTCCCGATCATCGCGTACAGCGATGCACAGTCCATGAACTGGGGTGCAGAGGCAATAATGCTTTCTGCCGGAACCAACATCGATTGGTTGTGCAACGACATGCACATGATTGACACTCCTGAACAAAGCCACGATGTTGCTGCGCAATGTGAAACCACCGAAGGCGTGGTGTACGTACCTGCGCTACTTGGTCTTGGCACTCCGCGTTGGGACTATGGCGCTCGTGGTTCACTGTTTGGAATTACTCGCGGCACGTCGCGCAGCCACATCGTGCGTGCGGTACTTGAAGGCATCGCACACCGTGGAACCGACCTCATCGAATCTGCGGAAACTGATTCAGGACTCACCACCACTTCGGTTCGCATTGACGGCGGCATGAGCAAGAACCCCACCTTCGTGCAGGCGCTCGCCAATGCATCCCAGCGCACCATCGAAGTGTCTCCCGTCACCGAGGCAACAACCCTCGGCGCCGCGTTCTTGGCGGGTGTGGCTGTTGGAACATGGAAATCGCTACCAGAAGCGGTCAGCACGTGGTCTCCCGCCTCGATTGTGGCTCCAAATAAGGCTTTGGACCGCGCACAATGGAACGAGGCACTGAATCGCGCATCGGGTTGGATACCTGAGTTATCGGCTCTTGACTTCTAGATTGTTAGCGCCCCATTAGGGCAGAATTTGTCAGTACTTGGAAAGGAACATTCACGTGACCACCGCGCAAGTAAGCACTCCGCGCAGCACGCCACCAGCACAACCAACAGAAGCCGACAAGCAACTGTTGCAATTTGCGCAAGGTGTTGAGCTCGCCGCACGCGACCTATACAAGAAGGCTGCTGATTCTGGAAAGTATGCAGACGATGAGTTGGCAATGTTGACGCTGTTTGGCGAACACCACAACTCATACGCGCAGGCCATGAATGGTCTCATTGGTAAGGCTGCGACAAACACTCGCAATGAGTCGTTGTACTCAGCCCATGTTGGTCAACTCGCTTCTGCTCAATCGGCATATGCATCATTGCAATCGCTCGAGAACACACTGGCAGCAACCAACACCGACATTCTCGGACAGTTGCTCGGCACCGATGCTGCAAAAATCTTGGCTTCGATCATCACCATTGAAGCCCGCATGGCTGCAGTGTTTGGAACTCTTCCAGCGCTGAGCCTCACCTCTGCGCTGAATTCAAGCGGCAACTCACTTGCTCCAAAAATTGCTCAAGCCCCAGCGGCACCAACCGAAACGACGGTGGCACCATGAACAACATTTCACGTCGCGACGCACTTCGCATTAGCGGGCTCTCCGTCTTTGGTGCAGCTTTTCTTGCAGCATGTGGCAAACAATCTGGTGTAGTGCAGAGTGCAAACATCTTGAGCGAAGGTGCTGTTACACCGACCACCGCAATTCCGGAAGGCGTCGTTACTGACACCGTGTTGCTGCGCACTGCAGCATCTCTTGAATACAGCGCAATCGACTTGTACAACCTCATCCTCAAAGATGGAATGCTCACGGGCGATTACGCGAAGTTGACCGATGCCATCACTCGTTTCCGTGATGCACACCAAACACATGCAGACTCGGTGAATGCGCTCGTCGTTTCTCTCGGCGGCAAAGCACACACGTGCGCTAACGCCAGAATGGACAGCTTGTACATTCAACCGGCTCTCAAATTGGTTACCGAAAAGGGCAACCCAGACGCAAGCAGAGACATCGTTGCGCTAGCGCATGCAGTTGAAAACATCTGTGTACAGACCTACCAGGGCTTTGTAGCAACTCTTACTGCACCAACATTGCGCGCCGACTCCATTCGTGTTGCAACCGATGAAGCACGACATGCAGTAGTACTCGCACAAGTGCTGAACGGCGGATACGCCTCGGTTGGTCCGACCAACAATGAGAAAACAGGCAAGCCAAACATCGCTTCCGTACCAGCCGCATTCGGCTCGCTCTCCAGTGTGTTGCTGTCAATTGGTGCGCCAAACGCAGACGATCTAAAGCCAACGTTGACTCTTGAAACACCAAGCCTCAATGGCTTGATTTACGACTTCGTCGACTGCCAATAACTCGCCCGTACACTTACCTCGACGGTGAGTAGGTCGGATGATCGCGGGTAATGGTGCTTGCACCATTATCTGAGGAAAGTCGGGGCTTCACAGGACAGAGTGCCGGCGAGAGTCGGGTCGGGGCAACTTGACGCAAGGTTCAACAGAGAACAAACCGCCGATGAGCGCAATCGCAAGATTGCGAAACAGGTAAGGGTGAAACGGTGCGGTAAGAGCGCACCAGCACGTGAGGCAACTTGCGTGGCTTGGGGCCACCATTCGAAGCAAGACCATGCAGTGGGCATGAGCTGTCCGTTCGTTTGTTGCTTGCAACAAACAACCCACGGGTAGGTTGCATAGAGGGATGATCATCGATTACAGAACCCCGCTTACAGACCAACTCACCGTCACTTATTTTTAGTTGAGGAACTGCCCTAGCGAGTCGAAGTAACTTTCCATTCCGGCCTGGGTCTTTGACACATCGCCTCCTGGCAATTCGCCAAATTGACTGAACTTCACCCAACTGGCGCTTCCCCGAGTTTCAAAATCAAGAACCACCAAATGCGAAGGTGTCGACATGTCTTTCAGATTGAAGGCGTCAATCGAATCGGTGAAGTGCATGGTGTGTTGCAATTGGCGATTGATGTCAATCTCCGTGTATTGCCCATAAAAGTACGCAACAAAATTGAACTGTGGAACATCGATAGCAACAGACCACAGCCCCCCAACGCGCAATTCAGAAGTAGTCGCTCCCTTGACACATGAGTGTTCCGTGCCGTGGTACCACGTTTCTAATTCGCTGGCGGTTGTCCAGGCTTGCCACATGCGTTCAATACCAACTGTGTATTCGCGCTCAACCGAATAGAGAAATGGCTGCATTACGAATTCTCCTTTACTTGATTATGAGTCCATAAGATGAGAAGTACGCCAACAATTTCAAGTGGAATGTTGATGAGGCCGCGATCGAATACCGGCAACGCGTAGTCACCAAATTTCAACCCGGAAATTGGCCACCAGAACATTTTTGTATTCGTGAACGCGCCATCAAACACCAGGTGCAGGAACATGCCAATGACAACAGCCAGCATTTTGCTACGCGATTTCTTGCGACCATACGTAATCAGCATGACTGCCGCCATGATGGCGACCATGGTGACGACGCTATGCAGTGGCCCTGCATGACCGAGAAATACTTCTATGAAATCAGGTGCAAGCGCGCCTGCGACAACCAGTCGGTACGCGAATTTCTTATCGTGAAATACAAACCAAATAGTTGCAATTGATGTGCCGATAAACCAAAAGAACATGACTGCCTAAAATACGATAAAACTGCCGCAGTGCGGGCATTCAGGCAACTCATCTACCGGCATTGCGCGCATGAGATTAATTTCGCTTTGCGATACATCGAGATGGCACGAACCACAGGTTGGTCCCGTAAGCCGACATACTGCCCCATCTGGGCGATGTTTGCGTTTTGCCTCGTACGTGGAAATCAACGAAGCTGGAACGACCAGTGCCTGTGCACTGCGTTGCTCGGTGAGAGCAACTATTTCGGCATCAATCT
Source organism: Actinomycetota bacterium (assembly GCA_037141855.1). Taxonomy (GTDB): domain Bacteria; phylum Actinomycetota; class Acidimicrobiia; order Acidimicrobiales; family Ilumatobacteraceae; genus UBA3006. Next base: position 6,463 of record JBAXBR010000048.1, read on the forward strand.
TTTGTTTTGCAGAACTCAACGCCATGGTCGCAGAAGCCAAGGCGCTTTTGGCACTTGTTTGCATAGGACCGATTTCATTTTTACGAACTTCACTCACCTCCACAACACCCATGAGTTCTAGTTCGCGATCATCAAGCGCGCTTCGCTCTGAATTGATGGTTGCTATTTCATGCTGCAGTGCTTCTGCCTCGCGAGGTGCAATGACTGTCTTTAACTGCTTGTTCAGTTTGATCAACTTGTCGTCATATTCATGCGACAAACGATCTACCTTCAAGATTTCAGCAGTTGCAGACGCAATTTCAGCATCACACAGCGCTAGCTGCGCATCTATTTCAGCAAGAGCGCTCTTTGCAACGTCTCGGTCTTTCGTTTCCTGCAAATGAGTGATGCGATGCTTGGCCTGTGAAATTGCGATGTCTGTTGTCTGAACCGCAAGAAGGTCTGACAACACCGTCATTATTGCCCCGCAATGCTGGTAACAACGGAAGGCGGTAATCCCTTTTCGCAGTTGTAGACCCAGTAGGCGCCAATTGGAACAGTGTTCACAGGGCCGGCTGGATATCGATCTTTGATGTATTGCTTGCTTGGAGTGGTGCTCGTTGTAACCGCACCAGGAATAGTGGTCGTCGTAGTTGTAGACGTGCTCGACGTGGTGACAACAGGCAGTGCTGGCGGTTCCACAATGCTCACCACAACGGTGTTGTTCGGCACAACTGGAACCGTAGTCGGGTTCTTCGGTTTGACCAGCGTCGTCGTCGTTGCAGCAGGGATAGTGCCCGACAACACTTGTGCCAAACACTCGTTGCCAGGGAGATATATGCGCTGCGGAGACAAGTCCTGGCGTGCTTCGGTAGGCACCGCCGGTGGTGGCGCTGGCCAGTCAGAGTTTGCATTCACTGGCACGTTGCCCAGAGTTTCGTCCATCATTTGCTTCCAAATGCGCGCTGGATACATGGCACCTTGAATGCGCGAGTATCCGTCTGCTTTCACGAACTCAGGAATGTTGACCATTGGCGTATACGCACGCGGGTCGCCCACCCACACAGCGGTGGTGAGTTCCCGAGTGAAACCGACGAACCAGGCGTTGGTGTTGTCATCTTGTGTTCCGGTTTTTCCTGCAGCAGGTCGGCCACCGGCAAGTTGGCTGCGCCGCGCAGTTCCGAAACTCAGTACACCCTTCAAAGTATCTACTGCTCGAAGCGCTGATGCTTCTGATAGCGCCTGATCAGAAATTGCGGCGTGTTGGTAGATGACACCAGTTGCGTCCTCAATTTTTTCAACAAAATAGGGCTCCAGATGCACTCCCATATTGGCAATCGTTTGCGCACCAGAGGCCATGTCGAGTGGGCTCAACTCATTCGCGCCAGTTGACAGCGATGCATACGGCTTAATTAAATTCAATCGCTCAGCGTCCGTTCCCCACTGCGGTTTCGGCAAGAAGTCAGAGCTCATCATTCCGTACATCAACGCAACAATTTTGTCGAGCCCAACTACTTGAGCAAGTCGCGCATATGCACAGTTAATCGACAAGGCAGTCATCGTGCGTAGCGAAGAAACAGGTTGGCTCACACCATTTGAAATAAGAAAGGTTGGCTCCACGTCGTTGCCAGGGTTTGGCAATGTGCACGGAAGAGTTCCATCAATCACATCTTCTGGCAACAATCCTGCTTCCATTGCTGCAGAAAGAATAAACATCTTCACGCTCGAACCCGTTTGACGACGACGCAAGGCAACGTTTACTTCGCTCACCAAGAAATCGCGACCGCCAACCATTGCTCGTACACCGCCTGTGGCGTTGTCGACCGACACAACAGCTGCCTGAATGTTTGCTGAGTTGTCTGGCATTTGTTCGAGCGCAGCTTTTTCTGCAGCCACCTGAGCGCTCTTGTCCAGTGTGGTGTGAATGACAAGACCGCCGTGAAACAGTTTGTTGTAGCGCTCTTCGTATGTCGCTCCAAGAATTGTTGAGCGATTGAGCAAATAGTCGCGCACAGCTTCGGAGAAATACGTGCGGCCTGTATCTGTTGTGCGAGAAATTTCCCTGCGGTTATCGGGAATTGGACAGTCAGCATCTTCAACTGTGCGAACTCGTGGTGTTTCCCAACCCTTGCAAGCAAGCGTTGCTTGATCGGTGGTCATCTCGCCCACACTGACCAAACGGCTCAGCACTTGCTTGTACCGATAGCGCGAAGAATCTGGTTTCGTAAACGGGTCACGCGATGATGGAGCCTGCACCATGCCGGCAAGAAACGCTCCCTGGTTCTGCGACAGGCTTTGCACCGACGTACCGAAATACACCTCGGCCGCAGCTTGCAACCCGTATGCATTATTTCCAAAGAACACCGTGTTCAGGTAGCGCTCGAGAATTTCTTCTTTCGACAATTCCTTTTCCAACATGACCGCTCCGCGAATTTGCAGAATCTTCAATCGGCTACCCGAAATTTTTCCACCGAGCAACTCGTTCTTAATTACCTGCTGTGTGATCGTTGAAGCACCTTGCCTGCCACCACCTTGTGAGTTGGCAAGCGTTGCACGCACTACGGCCCGCAAGTTCACACCATCGTGTTTATAGAACACCGAGTCCTCAACCGCGATGAACGCATTTTTCACCGCGTCGGGAACTGCAGAAATTGGCGTCTGTTGGGTGTTCTTCACCTGAAACACGCCAACCTGCTGGCCATTGACGTCGAGCAAAATGCTGCGCTGGGCCAAACCTGAAAACTGAGACAATGCCACAGGGGTTTCGCTATGAGCATGGAGTATCCCCCAGGCCTGCGGGGCCATGGCGGTAATGATGGCCGTGATCGCAAGTGCTCCGGCGAGCATGGTGATCAGCAGGCGAATACTCAACCTCAAGTGGGGATTCACGTTGCCATTCACACTAATCTGCCTACATGTCTTCTTCCCGTCAGTTCCCGCAACGTCCATTTCGCTTTGGTATTCAGGCCAATAGCGCTCCATCTGGCAAAGCATGGGTTGAACTCGCAAAAAAAACCGAGTCACTTGGTTATGGCGCACTCACCATGCCCGATCACTTCACCGAACAACTTGCGCCACTCCCTGCGCTCACAGCTGCAGCAATGGCTACCACAACGCTGCGCATTGGTGCATTGGTGTGGGACAACGACTACAAGCACCCAGTGGTATTTGCAAAAGAGATGGCAACGCTCGATGTGCTGAGCGACGGACGTCTTGACTTAGGTATTGGTGCTGGATGGATGATCACCGATTACGAACAGTCTGGTATTCCGTATGACTCTGCGGGTACTCGCATAGACAAAATGATTGAGGGCATCGAGATCATGAAGGGCTGCTTTGCGCAAGGGCCGTTCTCACATGCAGGCAAGCACTACAACATCACCAACTACAACGGCATGCCGAAGCCGGTGCAAGGTTCGTGCCCACCGATCCTGATCGGCGGCGGCGGCAAACGAGTACTTACCTACGCAGCCAAGGTCGCCGACATCGTTGGCATCAATGCCACCATGAGTGCTGGAGCCGTTGGTCCCGAAGCCATTTCCACCATGACGGCCGAGGCAGTTGACGCCAAGGTAGACATTGTGCGCGAGGCATCGGGAGACCGCATTAACGACATTGAAATGAACATTCGCGCCTTTCTCGTGAATGTCACCGACGATGCTGAAGGTGCAATAAGCAGGCTGGCTAAGGGAATGGGCGTTGAAGAGTCCATGGTTGCCACTACCCCATTCGCGTTAATGGGACCACCAAGCAAATTGATTGAAGACCTGCTTGCTCGCCGTGAGCGTTGGGGGTTTTCCTATGTAATCGTTGGTGGTGAAGACGTTGAGGCGTTTGCTCCGGTGGTGGCAGCGCTCGCCGGCAAATAGTTGACGAGAAGAAGTGTGTTTAGGCGCAACTTGTCATAACCTAGAAGTCGGATTTGCCACAAGGGCTCTTCCTCATTTCACGAAAAGAGAAAAGTTATGCGCGGTACCGTCAAATTCTTTAATGCAGAGAAGGGCTACGGCTTTATTTCACGCGATGGAGGGGACGATGTTTTCGTTCACTTCTCGAACATCAAGGGCGAAGGCTACAAGTCTTTGTTCGAAGGTCAAGCCGTTGAATTCGACGTTGCACCTGGTCGCAAGGGTGAGGAAGCACAAAACGTCGTCGTAATCTGACGAATTAATTAATTCAGTTGATCGGATCGATCGGCGTGCTTAAACCACACGCCGATTCGATCTGCTCAGCGATTGCAAGGCAGTGAAGATCGGTGAAGCGAGACCCGATCACTTGAATACCCACTGGAAGCGAGTCGGCCATTCCGCCCGGCACCACCACTGCAGGAAGTCCAAGCAA
>JBAXBR010000049.1:0-9959 GCA_037141855.1 Actinomycetota bacterium
GCTTCCGCATAGCCTGTGTGTTGCTATGAGCAACTCGTTTCCGCTGATTTTCCTTATTCTTGCCGCCGTTGTAGTGGTGTTTGGGTTCGGCGTGGTATTGCAAAGCCGCCGCAAGAAGCCAACACCAGTTGTTGCGCCAGCACCGAAGAGAGTTGTTGCGCCAACACCTGTCGTTGCACCCGATGTTGAAAAGAAGCGCTCGTTTAAAAACGTGCTTGCGGGCGCCGTTAGCTCGGTACTTGGTCGCGGCGAAATTAACGACACCAGTTGGGACGACTTGGAAGAAGCATTGTTGCGCGCCGACGTGGGTGTGAAAGTTGCGCAGGCATTGCTTGAGCCATTGCGTGCACGCGTAAAAGCAAAGGAAATTTCTACTCCTGCCGAACTGATTACCGCGTTGCAAAACGACATGAGTTCGCGCCTAGTTGGCACAAACCGCGAATTGAATTTCGATGCATCCATTGACGGACCAAACATTTGGCTGATGGTTGGCGTTAACGGCGCAGGCAAGACCACCAGCCTTGGCAAAATCTCTGCACAACAAGTTGCACTTGGTCGCAAAGTACTCATGGCAGCAGGCGACACCTTCCGCGCCGCAGCAGGCGAGCAGTTGCAAACCTGGGCCGAGCGCAGTGGCGCAGAAATTATTCGTGGCGCTGAAGGCAGTGACCCATCGTCAGTCATTTTCGACGCAGTGCAAGCAGCCAATGCACGCAAGTTCGACTTGGTACTTGCCGACACCGCAGGTCGTTTGCAGAACAACACCAACCTGATGGAAGAGTTGCGCAAAGTGCGACGCGTTGCCGAAAAAGGCGCAGGTACTGTTACGGAAACGTTGTTGGTTATCGACGCCACCACTGGTCAGAACGGCCTGAGCCAAGCGCGACTGTTTGCCGATGCAACGCAAGTAACGGGAGTGGTGCTCACCAAACTGGACGGCTCGTCGAAGGGTGGCATTGTGTTTGCCATTGAAACCGAGTTAGGTATTCCTGTGAAACTGGTGGGCCTTGGCGAAACTATGGAAGACCTTGTGGCGTTTAACCCAACCGAATTTGTAGAGGCGTTATGTTCGACAACCTGAGTGATCGCCTAGGTGGCGTATTTAAGCGCATTCGTGGCAAAGGCCGGTTAACCGAAGCCGATGTAAACGAAATGCTTGCCGAAATTCGCACGGCATTGCTGGAAGCCGACGTAAACATTGGCGTTGTTCGCAATGTTGTTGAGCGCATTCGCGTGCAGGCAGTTGGAAGCAAGGTTTCTGAAGCGCTTGACCCCGGCCAACAGATCATCAAAATTGTTAACGCCGAACTGGTTGCAATGCTTGGCGGCGAAACACTAAAGATTTCTTACGCATCGCAACCGCCAACGGTTGTGCTGATGGCGGGTTTGCAAGGTTCGGGTAAAACAACGAGTGCCGCAAAGCTTGCATCGTGGTTTAAAGCGCAAGGTCGCAACCCATTGTTGGTTGGCGCCGACTTGCAGCGACCTGCAGCCGTTGAACAGTTGAAAGTGCTTGGCGCGCAAATCGGCGTTCCAGTGTTCTCTGCACCTGGCGACCCAGTGCAAACCGCGGCAGCCGGACTTGCAGAAGCAAAGCGACTTGGCCGCGACGTACTCATTGTTGACACCGCAGGTCGTTTGGCAATTGACACCGAAATGATGCAACAGGTCAGCGACATCAGTGCCGCAGTAAAACCTGACTACACATTCTTGGTTATTGATGCAATGACCGGTCAAGACGCGGTGAACGTGGCGAAAGCATTTGACGAAACACTTGCCATCAGCGGTGTCATTCTTTCAAAGCTGGATGGCGATGCACGAGGTGGTGCAGCGCTCAGCGTGAAAGAAGTAATTGGCAAACCAATTGCGTTCGCTGCAACCGGCGAAAAACTTGACGCGTTCGAACAGTTTCACCCAGACCGCATGGCCAGTCGAATTCTTGGCATGGGCGACATGCTCACGCTCATTGAGCAAGCCGAAAAGGTTTTCGAAAAAGACGAAGCAGAAAAAGCCGCAGCAAAACTTATGGAAGGCGAGTTCACACTCGACGACTTCCTCGACCAACTGCAGCAACTGAAAAAGATGGGCAACCTCTCTTCGATGATGGGCATGTTGCCTGGCGTGCCGAAGGAAATGAAGAACGCACAAATTTCAGACGACATGGTGAAGAGCACCGAAGCCATCATTCGTTCCATGACGCCAGAAGAACGCCGCAAACCAGAGATCATCAACGGCAGTCGTCGCCAACGCATTGCCACAGGCAGCGGCACGCAAATTGCCGATGTCAACAAGCTGGTGAAGCAGTTCAGCGAAATGCAGAAGATGATGAAGCGCATGGGCGGCGGAGGCAAAAAGGGCGGCAAAGGCGGGTTGAACCCCTTTGGCGGTGGGGGAATGGACTTGGCTGCGGCGTTGGGCTCGCGGCCTCCGTCCCGATAGCCTGCAAGCCATGTCAGTAAAGCTTCGCCTCACACGAGTAGGCAAAACCAAGCAGCCGCATTACCGCATCGTCGCTGCCGATTCACGTTCTGCCCGCGATGGTCGTTTCCTCGAAATCGTTGGTAACTACCACCCACAGTCCGAGCCATCGGCTCTCACTGTTGACAGTGCGAAGGCCATGAAGTGGCTTCAGCAAGGCGCATTGCCAAGCGAGCGCGTAAAGAAGTTGTTTGAAATCTCTGGCGTATGGGCCGAGTTCATGGCAACCAAGAAGTCCAAGTAAGACTTTCTTCTTCCTGTGACTGATTCAGCAAATCTCATTCCAGCACCTATTGCTACGGCAGTGCTCGACCATGTCGTTCGTTCCATCGTTGACAACCCAGATGCGGTTGTTGTTGAAGGAAGCAATGACGGCGACAAAGTGTTGTTGGAAGTTCGCGTTGGTGAAGGCGACCTTGGTCGCGTCATTGGACGCCGCGGTCGTACCGCAATGAGCATCCGCACCGTTGTGCGCGCTGCTGCAACACGCGATGGCGTGAATGTTGATGTCGACTTCGTCGACAACTAATTCGCAACCACCACACGGTTTGTTGCACGTAGGTCGCATTGGGCGACCACACGGAGTTCGTGGCGAAATGTACCTTGACTTATTTAGCGATCACCCCTTGCGCACTGGCAAAGGCCAAAAGTTGTGGGCCGCAGGCACGTGGTACGAAATTGCTACATCGAAAAAATCCACTGATCGTTGGCTGATGAACTTTGTTGGTGTGACCGACAGAAACGTTGTTGAGCGCTTAACCAATAGCGATGTGTATGGCGAACCAATTGACGACCCAAGCGTGGTGTGGGTGCACGAACTAGTTGGCAGTGTTGTGGTGGATACCGCAGGCAACAATTTGGGAACGTGCACGGGAGTAATTGATAACCCAGCGCACCCGATTATGGAACTTGATAACGGGTTCCTTGTACCAACGCCATTTATCGTGTCGAATGAAAACGGGCAAGTAGTAATTGATGCCCCGGAAGGTTTGTTCGATGCGGATTGATGTATTCACGCTGTTTCCGAAGTTGGTAGACGACTTCTGTTCGGAAAGTTTGTTGGGCCGCGCGCGTAAAGAAAACCTTGTTGACTTGCGCACGCACGATTTGCGCGAACACACCACTGATGTGCACCACAGTGTTGACGATTCACCGTTTGGCGGCGGAGCAGGAATGCTCATTGCCGCCGAGCCCGTGTTCAACAGCATTGAACGCGCCAATGCGCCGCGACCAATTTTTCTCATGTCGCCAGGTGGCAAACGCTTTGACCAAAAGTTTGCAAACAAGTTGGCAACGCTTGATGGTTTCAGTTTGTTGTGCGGTCGTTATGAAGGCATTGACCATCGCATTCGCGAACACCTCATTGACGAAGAAATTTCAGTTGGTGACGTGGTGTTGGCCGGTGGCGAAGTGGGGGCGTGCTTGGTAATTGAGGCCGTGACCCGTTTGATTCCTGGAGTGATGGGCAACGCCGTTTCGCCCGTGACCGAAAGCTTTGGACAGTCGGGAATCTTGGAAGAACCCCATTACACGCGCCCTGCCGAGTTTCGAGGCTGGGAAGTACCCGAAGTGCTGCGCAGTGGCGACCACGCCAAAGTAGAGCGCTGGAGGCAGGCTCAGGCCCTGCACCGCACCATTGCCCAGCGCCCCGACCTGATGGCCCTGCGAGGTCCGCTAACCCAGGCTGAGCAACGCCTGTTGGAAGAGTTCCCGCCGACCCCGTATCCTTCACACTTCACTATTTAAAGGATTTCCTCATGAAGACCACCGACATTGTTGACAACCAATACAAGCGCGACGACCTTCCAAAAATTGGTTCGGGCGACGAAGTAAAGGTTCACGTACGCGTGGTTGAAGGTGGCAAAGAGCGCATCCAGATTTTCCAGGGAAACATTGTTGCTATCACTGGATCAGGAATCGCAGAGTCGTACACCGTTCGCAAGTTGTCGTACGGAGTGGGCGTTGAGCGCACATTCCCATTGCACAGCCCATCGGTTGCAAAGCTTGAAGTCTTGAAGCGCGGCGACGTACGTCGTGCGAAGTTGAACTACCTGCGCGATCGCAAGGGTAAGTCGGCAAAGATCCGCGAAAAGCGCGACGACCAATAGTCGCCACTTTTCCGAGTCACTGCACACTTTGAATACAGACGACCTCGAAAATTTTGAAGCGGAGCGAGAGCTTCAGCTTGCACAGGAATATCAAGATGTTGTCAGCATGTTTCGTTACGCAGTTGAAACAGATCGCCGGTTTTATCTGGCCAACAATGTTGATGTGAAGGTTCTTTCCGAAGGACCTCGCCCAATTGTGGAAGTGAATCTGTCAGACGCATGGGTGTGGGACATGTACCGCAAGAGCCGATTCGTACCGAAGGTGCGGGTGCTGAGCTTCAAAGACTTAAACATCGAAGAACTGCCTCCAAAAGATTTGTAGACGCGCCGGTTACAAACACCGGAATTGCTGCGCGGCGAAATGCGCGCGGCAGGTGGGCAGAGGAATGTGTTGCTCGCTGGTATGCACAACACGGTTACACCGTTGTTGCACGCAACTTTCGTAGCAAGCGCGGCGAACTTGATGTGGTGCTGATGCACGGAACCGAACTGGTGGTGTGCGAAGTGAAAGCACGCGTCAACAATGCATTTGGTTTTGCAGCTGAAGCGGTAACGCCGGCAAAACAATTGAAGGTGCGGCGCGCAACGTTTGATTTTGTGGAGTACTTGCGTGTGAATGATGTGGCGTTGCATGCGCGAATTCGCAGCACACGGTTCGACGTTGCCACCATGACGGGCGTGCAATTAGAAGTGTTGCTTAACGCGTTTTAGGCAGGCGATTGTCCCAGCACGCGTAATGCCAGTGACGTCGTAAATCCACCGCATCGGCAGGCACGCACACGTAGTGACCCATGCCAACAGGAATGTTCTGGTTGCAGCCGGGGCAGATGTACACCTTGTTGGCGTCGTACGGCTGAACGCGTCGCACATCGACAACGCCGTATAAACCGTCCCACATTGACACGGTCGTTATCCCGAAAACGCCCAAAGCACGAGGACAATCATGATCACAAACGCCGACCCCACAATGAAATAGTCGCTGGTGCGCTTAACACGCTTGCGATTCGGATTGAAACCCATTTACTAAGTATCGTCCTTGTATGGAGACACTTGAGGTTTTTCGCGAAAATGGCATTGTGACCGTGACCATGAATCGTCCGGCAAAGAAGAACGCCGCCAACGGAACCATGTGGGACGAGTTGCGTGAAACGTTTAGGGAAATTGCTGCTAACCCAGAAGACCGAGTGATGATTTTGACTGGCGCTGGCGGAGATTTTTGCAGCGGACAAGACTTGAGTGATCGTGGTTCGGCTCGTGCAGATGCACACGTGTTGGCAAGTATGCGCAACATCACTGACGTGGCCATGGCGCTTGCGCGTATTCCGCAGCCAACCATTGCCAAAATTCGCGGCGTTGCTGTTGGTGCTGGTTGCAACATGGCTCTCATGTGTGACTTGGTGGTGTGTTCAGACACTGCACGTTTTTCGGAAATTTTTGCCAAGCGCGGATTGTCGGTTGACTTCGGTGGCACATGGGTATTGCCACGACGTGTTGGTTTGCACAAAGCAAAAGAACTTGCGTTGTTTGGCGACATTATTAGTGCGCAAGAAGCAGAGCGCATTGGTTTGGTGAATCATGTTGAACAAGAAGCCGCCCTTGATGCTTTCGTAGATAACTGGGCAGCCAAGCTTGCTGCAGGTCCGCCAATTGCACTTGCACAAACCAAGCGCATGTTGAACAACTCCATGAACGTCACCCTTGAACAAGCGTTGGAAGACGAAGGCAATGCGCAGGCATTGAACTTTGGAACCAAAGACACCATTGAAGCGATGTCGGCATTCGCGGAAAAGCGCGCCCCACGATTCATCGGTCGCTAATGCGCAAACGATTGTTGTTGGCGTGCGCCATTGGCACGTTGATGTTTGCAGCTGGCAGTGTCGCTGCAGTTTCGGCAACGGTGCCACCACCAGTTGACCCAGCGATTACCGGCGACACCATTCCCGATGAACAAGGCGGCCTGGTTGGAATTCCACAAACCACCACGCTGATTAACCCAGCGGCAACTACCACCATTCCTGAAGGTTGCTTTGCGCAAACCATTCCGCAAGTGGTGTTTATGGGCAAGGTCGAAAGTGTTTCTGCAACGTCGGTGAGTTTTTCCATTCAGAAAACAATTTCTGGCGATGCCAGCGCCTATGTATCGAGCGATGGGCGAGTGGAAGTGCAGTACGGAACGGACGGAAAGTTTTTGGACACCGGTTCGGTGTATGTGGTTGGTGCGGTAACCGATCCGTTTTCGCCAATTTTGGTATCAAAGGTAAGGCCAGTCACTACGACGCTTGGTGGCGAACTTGGTCAAACCAATACGGGTGACGCATGCCAGACATTTGAAGATGCAGTTATTACCTTGCACGAAGACGGCACCTCGGTGGACACCGGTGTGTTGCGACCGTTAATGAAACACAAAGTGCTCATTGCGCTAGTGCTGCTTGCATCGCTAGCCATTGCATTTGGCGGGCTTGCCACTGTGGTCATTGTGCAACGCACGAAGCGGGGTATTACCCGCACTTTGAAGCGTCGAAAACTGTTTAAGCAGTAAACGCAGCTGTTGCTGCTGCACGCAATTGCGTAACCGCGTGCTTCAAGCCCTGTGGCTCTTTGAACAACGCACTACCTGCGATAAGAACGTTTGCGCCAGCCTTAGCTGCGCCTGCAATGGTGTTTGGTCCAATACCGCCGTCCACTTCAAGATCAACTACGTCATCAAGTCCTGCAGTGCGAATCATGTTGCGCACTTCGCGAATTTTCGGCTCCATGGTGGAGATGTAGCTCTGACCACCAAAGCCCGGGTTCACAGTCATGACCAACACCAAGTCCACAAGGTCAAGCACATGTGCAATTTCGCTTGGTGGAGTGCTTGGGTTTAGAGCAACCGCTGCGGTTGCACCAAGTTCGCGAATGTTGCCAAGTGTGCGATGCAAATGCGTGCAAGCTTCGGCGTGCACGATGAGGCGTTGACAACCGGCTTCTACGTAACGCTTGGCCATGACGTCTGGCGTGAGCACCATGAGGTGAGCCTCAAACGGAACTTTGGTGAGCGAACGAGTGCTGGCAATGATGTCGGGACCAAAGGTGAGGTTGGGAACAAACTGACCATCCATCACGTCCCATTGAATGAGGTCGACACCGGCTTCGTCGAGGGAAACAATTGCTTCGCCCAACTTTGAAAAATCGACAGGAAGAACCGAAGGGGCTATCTGAATTGGCCGTGTCACGACAATCAGCCTAGTTCTGCATGCTTTGGCTCGTAGAGTTAATAGGAGTGAATAGCGAACAGGTACGTATAGAACGGCTTGTCGCCGGTGGAGATTCGTTGGGCCGCTTGGCCGATGGCCGTGTGGTGTTTGTGCCAGGTGCGCTTGCAGGCGAATTGGTGGATGTACAGATAACGCAGAGTAAGAAGGATTTTGCTCGCGGGTCGGTAACCAACATTGTTGAAGCATCGCCGCACCGAGTGGAGCCACCGTGCCCACATGTTGCACGCGGATGTGGTGGTTGCTCGTGGCAACACCTCGACAACTCGCAACACATGGAAGCCAAGATCGGCATTGTGAAAGAAGCGTTGCGTCGCACCGCGAAAATGGAAACGCTTGAAGTGCGCGAAGGCGGACACGTTTCGCCAACCGCATCGCGCACCACGTTGCGCATGGCCGTTGATGGTGAGGGTCGTTTGGGTTTCCGTCGCGCCAATTCGCACGACATTGTGAACACGCCAGTGTGCATGGTTGCGCACCCTCTCTTGAATGAGTTCATTGCCGACGTGCGCGTTAAAGGTGCAAACGAAGTAACGCTGCGCTGTGGCGCTGCAACTGGCGAAATCGGCGTGTGGCTGCACGACGAAGACGGTGAAGATGTTCCCGGTGCAACCATTACGGGTTTGCCAAGCGGAGTTGAAGTTGGTCGCAAGTCTGTTGTGCACGAACTTGTGCACGGTGTGAAGTTGCAAGTGTCGATGGCGTCGTTCTTTCAGGCATCGCAAACTGCTGCAGAAATGTTGGTGTCTGAAGTGAACGAAGCTGCTGGTGAAACTGCATTGTCGGGTGGCTTCGGAATGGTTGTTGATGCATACGGCGGTGGCGGATTATTTAGCGCAACGTTGCTCGATAACACCACGAAGACCACGCTCATTGAGTCGAACCCTTCGGCATGTTCCGATGCGCGACGCAACTTGTTCGACTACAACGTAAAGATTGACCAAATTTCGGTAGAGCAGTGGAGCCCACAGCCCGCAGGTTTGGTTATTGCCGACCCGGCGCGTAACGGCCTTGGTGCTGTTGGCGCAGAAACGTTGAAATTGACCGAAGCACGCCGCATTGTGTTGGTCAGTTGCGATGCCGTTGCTGGCGCGCGCGACATTCGCCTGCTTACCGACGCGGGGTACACCTGCGAAGGCGTGACCGTGTTGGATCTTTTTCCCAACACACCTCACGTAGAAATGGTCAGTGCGTTCTCTCGTAACGCATAATTAACACATGGCAACGAGCTATTTGGTGTTCGACGGCGAGTGCGGCTTTTGTCGCAAATGGGTACGCCACATGACCACGTGGTTTTCAAAACACCCAACACCGGTTGCGTATCAATCTGTTGATTTATTTGCGCTTGGGCTTACTGCCGATCAATGTAAAGAAGCTGTGCAATACGTAAGCGAGCGTGGTGAAATTTCCAGTGGTTCAGATGCAGCTGCGCGCGTGTTAATTCACGCAGGTTTCCCATATTTGATTGCCGGTTGGGTCATGTTGGTGCCAGGCATTCGCAACATTGCGCAATACGCATACAAGTGGGTTGCGAACAATCGTTACCGCTTTTCTGGAGACCCGCTGTAACCATGTTGGCGTTGTATGCAAACACCATTGCAACAGCAGTAATGGTTGGCGTCATTTGGTTCGTGCAAGTGGTGCACTACCCGTTGCTTGCGCAATTTGGAAGCACGCAATCGATTGCAGTTGCAGAACAGCATCAACAACGAACGGGTTACGTAGTTGGTTTGCCGATGTTGGTTGAAGGGTTGAGCACGCTGTGGTTGCTTGCGCGCAGACCAGACGGGGTAGCGGTGTTGTTGCCATGGCTGAACGCGGTGTTGTTGGCAGTTGCGCTTGGCAGCACGGTTCTGGTGTCGGTTCCGCTGCACGCCAAAATGGCGGTTGCGCACAACGACGAAACAGGTAGGCGACTGGTGCTCACCAACTGGCCACGCACCATTGCCTGGACGGCGCGGCTGGCGCTGTGCGGCGTGATGCTCGCTCAAGTGCAGTAATACTGCGAACTAAGTGCCCCCCCTCGGATTCGAACCGAGGACCTGCGGATTAAGAGTCCGTTGCTCTAACCAACTGAGCTAGAGGGGCGACTTGTTGTGCGCCCGAAACTATATAGCAC
>JBAXBR010000050.1:0-9724 GCA_037141855.1 Actinomycetota bacterium
TGCGCAAACCATGGGATTCCGCGAGCAATTCCTTGATCAGCTCGTCACGGTCATCATCGCCAATGGACACGGTTTCATCATATCTAAGCGTGAATACTCAATAACAAAGAAGAATTTGATTGCGAAGTAGATTGATAATCAATGCAGTTCAAGCAAATCAGCACGCGAACCGTACTTCGGTGGGTGGAATACGTGTATGTGGTAACTCTGATTTTTCTACTCACCCAAGGACCAGTGCTCTCATTGTGGTTTGCAAGCGAACAAGGAGGCTCAAACCCAGCTTTGGCCCCAGAACTCGCAACCTATTTTTTGATCCAGATTCCTGCGTTAATTTTTGTCTCCCGCCAAAAATTTTCGATTCATGATTTACGCGGACCTATTGGCGCACTTGCAGTTTTTTGCGTATGGCTAATAGGCACCACGTTGTGGGCAACAAATGGTCAACACACAGTTGTTGAGTCAGTCTCACTATTTACGACATTTGCATGTGGAATCTATTTTGCTAAACGGTTCACCCAAATTGAAAAACTCTCACTTGTAGTAGCAGCGATGCAACCGGGGTTACTGCTTTCGCGTTATGCAATTGCTTCCCATTGGAATATGTCTACAAGCGTTGAAGGTTTTTGGGTTGGAATATATTTCAACCGAAACTCACTCGCTCCTGTAGCAATGGTAAGTGCGCTCGCCTCGTTAACGTTGTTGTACGTTGTTATCAAGCGCCGAAACAGTTCATTTAGGGTGTACAAGATTTTTTTGTTAGCAGATATTGCAATATTTGGTTTAGTTGTCTCGATTCGAACTCACTCAAATAATCCTTTTGGTGGTGTGCTTGCGTTTGTAGCGGTTGTTGGTTTCTGGGAAGTAATTCGAAATAGCCCATTGCGAAAGTTTTTAGATGTAGAAAAAACAAAACGCATGGTGTTTCTTGTATTTATTGGGTTGGTAACAACGTTTTCGTGGGCGGCAATTCAGTTTCAATCGAAAATATTGAGCTTGTTTGGTGAAACGGTGGACTTTAACGGGCGAAGTGAGATTTGGAAATATAGCTGGAATGGGTTTTTAGACCGACCATTGCTCGGCTGGGGCTGGCTATCTGCTTGGAGGTCCTGGGCATTTATGAAGATGGACCTGTGGTGGACAGTGGAAGGTGTCGCTTGGTCACACAACGCGTATTTAGATGTGCTGCTTGGTGGAGGAATAATTGCAATTTGTATGTTCATTGTCGCAGTTATTTGGGGCTTGTACCGGTTGGTCCCAACGCAAGCGGGGAACCCTATTGAGTCGTGGCCAATTGCTTTCGTATTTTTTTACCTTGCAATGTGCACGCAAGAAAGTTTCATTATTGGAAACCATTTCCTATGGATGCTGTTTGTGGCAATTTTGACGTCGAGTACAACTATTGCGAAGCAACAAGATCAACCATTAACTGCTTAGCATCAGCCGCGGTCGCAGGTATTGCATCTGAGGAAACCGACGGAACTTGAACATGTGAAATGAGTGGGTGAGATGGACGGACATCTGTTTCCCCATCTCCGAAAAGTTCCTCGTGAACCTTTTCTCCTGCACGAAGGCCAACAATTTCGATTTCAATAGGTTTCCCTGAATTCACGACAAGTTGTTTTGCAACATCATAAATACTCACTGGCGTTCCCATGTCTAGTACCAATGCTTCACCAGACTTGCCGATCGCGCCTGCTTGAATAACTAATTGCACCGCTTCGGAAATGGTCATGAAATATCGAGTGACTCCTCTGTGAGTCACGGTAAGAGGTCCGCCATTGGAGATTTGATCTCGAAATGACATCAAGACACTTCCGCGTGAACCTAGAACATTGCCAAACCGCACCGACATGTACTTGCCAGTCGAAACCGTTTTCCCGAAGTGGGCAGTAATACGTTCAGCAATGCGCTTTGAGTATCCCAAAATACTGATGGGGTTCGCAGCTTTGTCTGTAGAGATATTGACAAACACACCAACTCCAGCCTGGGCCGATGCCTCAAGCAGTGTGAGAGTTCCTAAAACATTGGTTTGATATGCCTCAGAAGGGTAAGTCTCAAGTAGGGGAAGGTGCTTGAGTGCCGCGGCGTGGAACACTACTTCGGGTTTGCGTGTAGCAAAGATGCTCTTAATTGTTTCTGCATCGCGGATATCTGCAAGAACTGTTTGTGGTGTGTTGAGAAGCGCACGACCATGAATGGATAACTGCACTTCATGTAGCGCGCTTTCGTCACGGTCAAGCATGATGAGCTCGGCAGGGTTAAAGCGAGCCAGTTGTCGGCAGAGTTCGCTACCAATACTTCCACCAGCACCAGTGACCAGTACTCGACGATTGACGAGGTAGTCAGAAATTTGCTGGAGGTCGATCACGATTTTGCGTCGACCAAGTAAGTCCTCATCGGTGAGGTCGCGAATGTCACTGGTATCAAGAGGGCGCTCGTTGAGGTTCTGTACCGCAGGAAGCACCTTGACATCCATAGACAGCACGCGTGCACGTGCGCTGATGTCGCTAATGAGAGCGCTATCGGCTGATGGAATAGCAATCAACAGAGTCGTTGCACCGGTTCTCGCACGTGCTTGCGCTAATTGCTCACGCCCACCCAGAACGGGTACCCCTGAAATACTTAAGCGATGCGTATCTGGATTGTCGTCAAGGAATCCAACAGGTAAATAAGGCGATAGCGGATTACGCATCAGAGTATTCACCATTTGTATGCCGCCTTCACCGGCTCCATACACAAGTATCTTCGCAGCAGTGAGCGCACTTGGTCTGCGAACCTGTTCGCGGATTAACCGCCATAAGTATCTGCTGGCAGCAACGAAGCACAATCCTGCAAATCCAGCAATCACGATGACGCTTCGAGGGAATGGATTAAGTGAATGATCAAAGAAGCGCAAGACGAGAAGAGCTGATGTGGTGACAAATGTTGCGAGAACAAGCCCACCTACCTCGTCAAAGCTTCCATATCTCCAACGCCGGCGGTAAATACCAACGACATAGCCAACAATTGCGTGAACAACCAGAACAATCGGGAGCACTCGAATTACTGATGATTTAGTGGCACCAAACGGGTCATGGTGCCCCTGGTATTCAAAGCGCGCATATGAAGCAGCAATCGCAGTGAGCGACCAGATCATCATGTCAATAACAAATTGTGCGAGCGAACTCAATACAACGAATCGAGGGGAATGAATTAAACGCTCAAGAAATTTGCGCGTACGATCACCCAAAACACTCATAAGCAATTAGATAGTTGGGTCCGCGAGAACAACACCAACGATTGGCTTTTGCGCATTTTCCAGCACCAACCAAGTAGCAACAATGTCATCAGTGAGAGAAACCCCGCGTGAAGCGAGAGCGATCATTCCTGAAGTTGAAGAGACCAGGTCGTTTGCTGACAAAGACGAAATATTGGTGAGGGAAGTAACTGCCACTCCTAGTGGAGAGGTAACAGCATGGATAAGGCCAGCCAAATTCGTTGTTGTTGTATGTTCATCAACAGGCACAAGGGCGACCGAAGTGAGAGACAACGTGTGAGCACGGGCGACGATTGCCGCAGCAACGTGTTGAATGCTGGCAATTTCAGGTGTAACTGTGCCCAGCAGGGATTGAGACTCAAATCGTTTAGCTAATTGGCTTAGTGAGCGCACGCGCTTATCAATCAGCGTGAGTTGTAATGCGATAAGTAATCCAATGAGCGCACCACCGGCAAGCCCAAATGCATATGTAGATGTTTTGACAGTTGAGACAGTTGCACCAACGGCGTTGCTTGTAGTGGTGAGGAGGGCAAGCTCTCCAGTGATGAGAGGTTTGGCGGCTTTTAGCGCATCAATTTTGTCTACGTTTGCTTGTGTGTGCAGGGGAAGCGACTCGAGCATGAGTTGTAGTCGATCCAAACCCGAAACGATGCTTTGTTTTCTCACTTCTTGTAATTGAAGAACGTATTCATCAAGCGCAGAATTGCAATGGTCTACCGATGCATCTGAACAATAAAAAGTGTACGTAGGTGTGCCTACTGAAAGAAATGTGAACTTGGTTTTACCGTCACCTTCAACAGTGTCAAGGAGCGAGAATCGTTGTTCAGAGCGCGAGACGCTTACCCCAACATCGAAACCAATTTTCGTTGCGATCGCTTCTCGCGTGGCGGGTTCTTGGATCTGCAGAATCTGATGTTCAAAACTTGGAAACGGGCTCACGGTTGCGGGATCAATTCCAACAAGAGAAAGCATCGCGGTTTCATCGCGTGATTCGTACGTTCGCGTCACTTCCGTGGTGGCTGGAGTTGTTGAGAGGTTGCTTTCTTGTGACCACATCACGACCACGCCAATAAGCGCAGCAATTAACACGATCCACCAGCGAGAAACAATTCCCCTAGCAACCGGAATAAGTTCAACTTCTCCGACTTCGCGATTCAAGATTCCCATTACAAAACAGCCTACCAGTGAGGGTTTCCTGCGATTTCCACTACTTACAAGCAGTGCAACTGTTTTAGCGCTCATCCGTGTCACCATGGACGTAATGGATAATTACCCCCACCATCCAATCGATGACCTTGCGCGCATTCTGTCGTACCAGGACGCAATTGATGAGTCATCTGCAATTCATGAAGTCGCTTCAGAGATGTACGCCATGTCGTGTTGGACCCCGGAATTCTGCGCCGCACTCATTCGGGCCGCCGATCTTGTAGGCGGGTATACGTCGCACGAAAGCGACCCAGTGCCAGGGCAGGAGATTTCACTCGCCGCCATTAATCCGAGCTTGTTCGAGTCCGTGCAGAACGACATGGGAATGCGCATCTGGCCGCAGTTACAGCAGCATTGGCCGCTCATTGACTATCACGGAATTAATGACGCGTTCATTATCCGTTATGAAAAAGGCGGTCAGGAAGAATTACGCATTCATCACGATGTTGCTCAGGTATCTGCAAGTGTGAAGTTAAACAACGACTACACGGGTGCCGAACTGCAGTTTCCCCGTCAAGAATTTTCAAATGCCAACATGTCGGTTGGGTCACTCATTGCGTGGCCAAGCTTGGTTACACACCCACACCTGAGCGCACCGATAACAAGTGGTGTGAAATACAGCTTGACGATTTGGTTTGAACTGCCACTGTCGCTGCAATGAGTAAGCAAAGAACTATTAGTGGTTTGGCCTTAGCCACATATTGTTTAGCGCTGACTGCATGCGGGCAACAGACATCTGCGCAAAACATCTCGACAACTCAAGTCGTTGCTCCAACCACGATAGAGCCCGAAATCATTTCGGCGTCAGGTCAACGGAGTGGTGCTGCAGCGAAAGCTGCTCAAGGGAAATTGCTGAGTCTCGGGTTTTGGCTCCTTGCACCTACAGGCAAGTATGACGAAACCACTCGTCAGGCAGTGATGGCGTTTCAAAAGTATTACCAGCTGCGTCCAACAGGAAGTATCAATGACGCAACTTCGTTTTTGCTGAACAAAATCAGTATTCGTCCGCAAGCACTGGCAGTCAAAGGAACTTTGGCTGAAGTGGACAAGACTCGACAGCTATTATTTATCGTTACCGAAGGACACACAACATTTGTAGTCAATGCTTCAACTGGTGACGATCGCTCGTACGTCGAGCCAGACATGAATACGCCTGGTGTTGTAATTCGAGGTACGGCAACAACACCGGTAGGCAAATTCAAAACGAATCGCGAACGACCCGACGGGTGGTGGGTCGGAGATTTAGGCCAGATCTATAGGCCGAAATACTTCATAGGCGGAGTCGCAATTCATGGTTCACAAACCGTTCCTGCATACCCTGCAAGTCATGGTTGCGTTCGTGTGAGCACAGCCGCCATGGACATGATTTGGGACTCGGGCCTCTTGCCGTTGGGCTCAGAAGTAGTGGTGTACGGAGAAATTAACTAGTTCGTTTGCGAACAGAAAGCTTGTGATCGTCCGCGTTTAAGCACGTTCCGTCGCTTAATAGGAATTTCCAGCCGTGCAAGGTGCACAGCACATGGTCGCCTTCGATCACACCAAATTCAGACAGGTCAGCTTTGCGATGCGGGCAATATCGCTGCATCACGTAGTCACCAAGTTCAATTTCATTTGACACTTCATCAGGTGCACCATTTTTACGAACAACTTCTGACTCGGCTCGGCGCATGCGTTCCACTGAAAGACTCTTAAAAAAGTTGTACAAGTACTCGTTGTATGAGCCGTCGCGCCAGGCAGTAAAGCGGCAGGACAAAAACAACGAGTTTGACCAGTCAACTGCTTTTTGTTTGACGACACCTTCAAGTAGTGGGCGTCCGATATCCATCCGAAACTTGATCGGCTCATTGCTGTAAGCAGAAATTTTTCCATTGTGAAAATCGATCAAAATTTCTTCGTCAGCGGTGCGTATTAAGCAGTTTCCGCCAATTGAATTACGAAGCGATGGAGCCATTGCCAACAGTGGTTCCCACCACGCCTGAAGTTCGCTCACCAGGTTGGTATTGGTCACTAGCCACGAAGCCTTGGTGTCGGTTAACCACTTCGCCCAGTCGGCCTTGTACTGCAGTAAATATTCGCGTTTGTGAACAAAAGGTCGCTGCACGTCATCGTCGCTCATGCAATGGTGCACGTCAATGTCGTTTGGCGAAACCGAAATTGTTGTTCCTGGGATGTTCATGACTGCGTTGTTGTTGCCATGACGTGCGAGGCGAGCAATAAATTCGGTCTGGTCGGGGAAAATGGAAAGTTCATCTCCATCAATCATGTTGATCGAAAATAAATCATCGTCAAGGAAGCACGGCGGGCCAGCCGATGGAACCACCACGCGTGCACCAAGCGCATCGACATAGCGAATCGAGCGAGCAAATTGGCTTTCTACTTTGCTGCGCGCAAGCGCCATGAGTTCTTCGCGTGGCTGGTCGTACACCATTGGATACCAAATAGCGCCGCTGAATTGCAGCCAATGCATGTCAACCGGACCATGCTGCAAAAGTTCTGCAAGGTCTCCGGTACGACAATCGTTTTGATTGACAAGCCGAGAGGTTCCATCTTCAACCACCAGTGCCGAGTCACCGCCGGGTCCGTCAGCAATTGCGGTTTCAACATGAATGGCAACGCGAAGCCCATCTCCCAAGTCGGTCATTTCACCATTACGAGTACGAATGAAGTTGGTGAAGCCAAGCCTGTTCAACTGGCGTTCTAATTCGCGAGTAGCAAAGTCTGGCAACAACACCGGTGTTGTCTTGTCGATGTGATTGGCTAGCCATGCTTCGTCTAGGTGATCACCGTGTTGATGCGAGATATAGAGATAGTCAGGGCACTCAAGTTTTGCCATGACATCATTTGGCAATTGATCATTGCGTGGAAACACAAACCACGAAGCCCAAAACGCTGGTATAAACCACGGGTCGCACACAATGGTGCGCGAGCCAGTTTCAATCAAGATGCCAGCGTGGCCGATGGATGTGGCCTTCATGAGGTGTTAGGCGATTGGCGGGTCGGTGAACTGTTGGCCGCCGCGAGCAACATGTTCGGTCCACTCGCTGCCATCCCAGTAGCGAAGTTCAAACCTGTTGGATGGGTCTGCGTACCACGCGGCGGGAGCTGCAGTGCTCGACGGAGTTGTTTCAGTAACTGTGATTTGCGTAGTAACGGGAGTAACGGCTGGCGTATTTGCGGTTGAACTCGAAGTCGCACCTTGTGTTGGGCGGCGAAGGAATGCGCAGTACCGGCCATCAAACGTGGTGACAATGTTGACCACTTCCCATCCATCAGCCGACTTCTTAGTGAGCTCTGCGGCGAGCGCCTCTGGGCTGGAATTAAATGGATTAAATGCCACGTATTCGTACATGGTCATCAGGCTAGTGCTGGGTTGAAGCAATAAATAGGTCGGGACCTAATGTGTGAACGGCGTAACCTCAATACGTGACTTCTGCACAGCGAATTGGATTCTTCGGACCATCGGGTACGTTCACCGAACAGGCTCTGCTGACACAAGCAGATTTGGCCAAGGCAACAACGGTTCCTTTTCGTACGGTCCCCGATGTGCTTGATGCAGTGGAGTCTGGCGAAGTCGATCTTGGCTTCGTGCCAATTGAAAATTCCATTGAAGGCACGGTTAACTTCACGCAAGACGCGTTGGTGTTCGACCACGATCTCTTAATTCAGCGCGAAGTGGTGCTCGATATCGAACACTGCATTTTGGCAAAAAAGGGCGCCACGCTTTCCGGAATTGAAACGCTGTTTTCGATTCCCGTAGCAACCGCGCAATGTCACGAATATGTGCGCACAAACTTAGGCAAGGCCGATATTCGTGCAGCAAACTCCACGGCAGAAGCCGCACGCATTGTGAGTGAAAGCGGCGGCAACACCGCAGCAGCAATTGCACCGCGCAATGCAGCAAAGGTGTACGGCCTTGAAATCATTGCCGACAATGTTGCCGATCACGCAGGAAACCAAACGCGATTCATTTTGGTTGGCAAGAACACCATTCCGTCACCAACCGGTCACGACCGCACAGCGCTTGTGGTGTTTCAGCGCGCCGATGAACCAGGCAGTTTGATTTCCATTTTGCAAGAGTTTGCAGCGCGTCGAATTAACTTGTCGCAACTGCTGTCACGCCCAACAAAGCGCGGCGGACTTGGCGATTATTGCTTCGTTATCTATGCAGACGGTCATGTGAAAGACGAATTGATGGCCGACGTGTTGCGCGAGCTTCGCGCCAAACAAGGAGCGGTGAAGTTTCTCGGTTCATACCCAGCAAGTGGTGAGCATGCGCATTCTGCGCGCGAACATGCAGACGCCAGATGGAAAGAAGCAGATGATTGGGTTGCTGCGCTGAGAGAGCGAATTGCCCGCTAGCGTTTCTGAACGGAACGGTGGCAGAGTGGACAAACGCATCCGCCTTGAAAGCGGACGGCTTAATAGGCCCGGGGGTTCGAATCCCTCCCGTTCCGCCAGTACACTCAACACCTCATTCGTAAGGCTTTTCTAGGAGAGGTGCCAGAGCGGCCGAATGGGGCGCCCTGCTAAGGCGTTGTCCGGGTAAACCGGACCGTGGGTTCAAATCCCACCCTCTCCGCCATGGTTAATCGCATGAGGCGTGTCCTCGTTTGCGCAGTGATTGCTTCGAGCAGTCTTGCAACTGTCGCGACTTCTGCTGAGGCTTCAAATTGCTCGGCTACGTACACCGTAAAGAGTGGTGATTCGTGGTGGCGCATCGCCGAAAAGAACAACACCAACTTGCGCAAAGTGTTGTCGTTAAATAAAGCGAAGAAGACAACAAAACTGCTGGTGGGAAACACGGTGTGCGTTCCCGCACCCGCACAAGTTGCGCCTCCAGCACAAACATTCACACGGGCCGAAGTCATTCAATTCATTCGTGATGCATGGCCAGATGAATTAGAGGAACGCGCACTTGCCATTGCACAACGTGAGAGCAAATTACAACCCGGCGCAGTAAGTGGTACCGGATGTTGCTACGGGCTATTCCAGATTTACTATCAAGTGCATAGAGGCTGGCTGGTAAATGTAGGAGTCAATTCTGCACGGGATCTTTTCGACCCACGGTTAAATGCCGCGGCCGCTTACCGCATGTATCAACGAAACAACGGGTGGGGTCCCTGGAAGTAGCCATTTGCCGTTGTTGGCAACTTATTTTGGCGGTTACACTGTTGACGAAGTTTGCACTCGTAGCTCAATGGATAGAGCATTTGATTACGGATCAAAAGGTTGTAGGTTCGAGTCCTGCCGGGTGCACCAATA
>JBAXBR010000051.1:0-9051 GCA_037141855.1 Actinomycetota bacterium
GACGCACTCACCCACCTTGGGGTTCGACATATCGATATGCCAACCACCGCAGAGCGTGTGTGGTTGGAAATCCAGAAGCACAAATAGCCTTTCGGGTAGTCCGATAACCCTTGTCCCATCTGAAATTGGGGTCGCCAAATCGCCACTAGACACGGATGCCCCGAATAGGGCATGATGAGTCGCGGGGCGTTGGCAATTAATCAGAATTACCAACACAAGTGTCTTAGGGGGACTCGATGAAAGTCAGTATCACCGTCAACGGTAAAAGCACAGAGCACGACGTTGAACCACGAACTTTGCTAGTTCATTACGTTCGAGAAAATCTCGGACTGACCGGAACGAATATTGGATGCGATACCTCAAGTTGTGGAGCATGTACCGTGCACCTCAACGGAGAGGCAGTAAAGAGTTGCACCATTCTTGCCGCCCAAGCCGATGGTTGTTCAGTAGACACCATCGAGGGATTGAGCAAAGACGGCGTGATGCATCCAATGCAACAAGCATTCATGAAAAACCATGGATTGCAGTGCGGTTACTGCACACCTGGAATGGTGATGGCAGCAATTGGATTGCTGAATGAAAACCCCCACCCAACTGAGGAAGATGTACGCCTTGGTCTTGAAGGCAACCTGTGCCGATGCACCGGTTACCACAACATTGTGAAGTCGGTGTTAGCAGCAGCAAAGTAAAGGGGAACGTCATGACAATGACAGACAATCGTCCAAACACGGTGATCGGCACACGCCTACTTCGTCGCGAAGATCCTGCCCTACTCACTGGTGAAGGAAAATTCACCAATGACCTGAATATTCCAGGCGCGTTGCACTTAGCAATCAAACGTTCCGAACATGCGCACGCTCGCATTGTCAAGATTGATACGACACAAGCAAAGGCTCTTCCTGGAGTTGTTGCGGTGTACACAGGCGAAGAGCTTCAAACATTGTGGGCAGCACCAATGCCATGCGCATGGCCAGTTACGCCAGACATGAAGAACCCAGCCCACTACCCGCTTGCCGTGAGCAAGGTTCACTACGTTGGCGATGGCATTGTTGCGGTACTTGCCACAAGTGAAACCATTTCACGAGATGCACTTGACCTCATCGATGTCACATACGAAGTTCTTCCAGCAGTTGTTGACCTAGACGAAGCACTCAGCGACAAAGTGATTTTGCACGAAGAGCTTGGAACAAACTCCAGCTACACCTGGCCGCTGCTCATTGAGTCAACTCCTGGCTGTGTTGAAGAAGCATTCAAGAATGCTGCCTTTACCGTTAAAGAGCGTTACGTGCAACAACGATTGATTCCGATGGCCATGGAGCCTCGAGCAATCGCTGCCGTGCCGCAACCATTTGGTGGCGACATCACCATGTATTCATCCACTCAAATTCCACACATTTTGAAAGTGATGGCTGCACTCACGTTGGGAATTCCAGAACAACAGTTGCGCATCATTGCGCCAAGCGTTGGTGGTGGATTTGGCTCGAAACTTGATGTGTACGCAGAAGAGCTTCTCTGCCTGGCACTTGCCCGTAAACAAAACGCACCAGTTCGCTGGGTTGAAGAGCGCAGTGAGAACGCGCACGCCACCATCCATGGACGTGGACAGATTCAGCACGTTGAACTGGCTGCAGACAAAGAAGGAAAGCTGACCGCAGTTCGATTCCGCATCATTGCTGACATGGGTGCCTACTTGCAGTTGGTTACCCCGGGAGTTCCAATCCTCGGTGCATTCCTCTATGCAGGTGTCTACAACCTCCCACAGGCATACGACTTCAGTTGCACGGGCGTATTCACGTCGCTCACTCCAACAGATGCATACCGAGGTGCAGGCCGACCAGAAGCAACATATGCCATTGAATGTGGCATGGATTCGCTTGCTCGCAAAATGAAAATTGATCCATATGAACTGCGCAAGCGCAACTTTATTCAAAAAGAACAATTCCCATATACGGCATTCAGCGGACTGACTTACGACTCTGGTGATCATGCACTAGCCGCCGAAAAAGCAACGCAAATGGCTGACTACGCCGGCATTCGCAAGCAACAGGTAACGCAGAACGTTCCAGGCGCCGCAAAGCGACTTGGTATCGGAATGGCTTCGTACTTCGAGATGTGCGGACTCGCTCCATCACGTGTACTTGCCTCGCTGAATTACGGAGCGGGTGGTTGGGAAGCAGCCACAGTTCGCATCCTTCCAACAGCAAAAGTCCAAGTAGTGACTGGAACTTCACCACACGGTCAAGGCCATGAAACTTCATGGGCCATGATCGCTTCGGAAAAATTGGGAATCCCAGTTGAAGATATTGATGTGTTGCACAGTGACACCGCTATTTCTCCACTGGGCATGGACACCTACGGCTCGCGATCACTGCCTGTTGGTGGTGTTGCTATTGCCGGAGCATGTGACAAGGTCATTGAAAAGGCACGTCTGATTGCCGCTCATCAACTTGAGTGTGCAGCGGATGATCTTGATTTTGCCAACGGCCTGTTTAGCGTGAAGGGTTCACCCGATCGTTCCGTACCAATGGCCGCAATTGCCTTTGCCGCGTTCACCGCTCACAATCTTCCAGACGGTCTTGAACCAAACCTCGAAGCCCAATACACCTACGACCCACCGAACTTTTCGTGGCCGTTTGGTACGCACATTTGCATCGTCGAAATAGATGTTGAGACGGGCAAAATTGAGGTACTCAAGTATGTAGCCATTGACGACTGCGGAAACCAGATCAATCCACTCATTGTTGAAGGTCAGGTTCACGGCGGAGTGATCCAGGGTCTTGCACAAGCACTCTTCGAAGAAGCTGTGTACGACGAAGATGGAAACCTGAAGACCACAACGCTTGCCGAGTACCTCGT
Source organism: Actinomycetota bacterium (assembly GCA_037141855.1). GTDB lineage: Bacteria > Actinomycetota > Acidimicrobiia > Acidimicrobiales > Ilumatobacteraceae > UBA3006. Next base: position 2,857 of record JBAXBR010000051.1, read on the forward strand.
ACCAGCAGCAAGTGACGTACCTTCAATTACAACTGGCCACACCATTACACCTTCACCCACCAATCAGCTTGGAGTGAAGGGCATTGGTGAAGCAGGAACCATTGGCGCAGCACCAGCAGTAATTAACGCAATTATCGACGCGCTCTCCGGCCTTGGGGTAACAAGCATGGCAATGCCTGCTTCACCACAAACCGTATGGCGCACAATTCAATCGGCAAAGAAGTAAGGGGAACCACAGTGATACCAGCAGCATTTGATTTCAAGCGTGCATCATCGGCAGCCGAGGCAATTTCGCTCATCGGTCAGTACGGCGATGAAGCAAAGTTTCTCGCCGGCGGACACAGCCTTATTCCTTTGATGAAGCTTCGCTTGGCTCAGCCAACGATGCTCATTGACATTGGTCGCATTACCGACTTGTCATACATCAAAGATGGTGGAGACCACATTGCAATTGGTGCACTCACGCGCCATATGGATGTCGAAAAGTCGGACTTACTTAAAAAGCATGTTCCATTGCTCGCGCACGCAGCAGGCCATGTTGGTGATGCTCAAGTTCGCCATCGCGGAACAATTGGCGGTTCACTCGCCCACGCTGATTCTGCAAGTGACTTACCTGCGACCACTCTTGCTCTAGGTGCAACATACGTTGCTCAAGGACCAAAGGGCCAGCGACAGATTGCTGCAAAAGATTTCTATAAAGGCTTCCTCGAGAGTGCACTTGCACCAGATGAAATGCTCGTAGAAATTCGCGTTCCAAAGACAACCGGTGGTTGGAGCTTTCAAAAGTTCAATCGTCGTGCACAGGACTGGGCAATTGTTGGCGTCGCAGCTTGGAAAAACGGAAAAGAATCTGGCGTTGCGCTTGTCAACATGGGATCAACTCCAATTCTTGCAACCAGCGTGAGTGCTGCACTTGCAAGCGGTGCTTCAATAGCTGAAGCAGCAGAACTTGCAGCGGCAGAAGCAGAGCCACAGAGTGACTTAAACGCTTCGAGCGAGTACCGCGCGCACCTAGCCAAGGTGCTGGTACGGCGAGCACTTGAAGAATCAACTAAATAACTCTCGCACCCGACAAATTTCAATTGGCCTCTATGTGGCCATCTTTTTGTGGTCTGCGCAGCACTTTGGCGTACCCGTTGACCGCATTGCGGTAACGCTGTGGATTCTTGGCGCATTTGCGTTTGCCAACGTAGGTAAACCGCTTCGCGCACAGCGCAACATGTTGCGCGACTGGTCGGTGTTTGCATGCATGTTGTTTGGTTATGAGTACAGCCGTGGCCTCGCCGACCAATTGGGAGTTCCCGTTCACAAAACGTTGGTCCGCAACATTGACCGGGCCATGTTTTTTGGAGTTGATCCAAACGTGTGGATGCAACAGCACTTCAACGTATCAGCAAAACTTGCATGGTACGAATACCCGCTTGCTGTCACGTACATGACGCACTTCATTTTGCCAATGGGCGTAGCCGTACTGTTGTGGTGGATCAGCCGCGAACAATGGGTGCGCTATGTGCGCAGGCTCAGTATTTTGTTTTTTCTTGCAGTAGCCACCTACGTCGTGTTTCCGGTTGCCCCACCGTGGATGGTCGCAAAAGAAGGCCTGATTGGGCCGATTAAACGCATTACCGCACGCGGGTGGAGCCACATGGGTCTGCACACAGTCTCCAAAGTGTTCGAACGCGGTGCCGCAATTTCCAACCCTGTTGCAGCCATGCCGTCATTACATGCGGCGTGCGCTTTGCTCGTTGTGGTGTTCTTCTGGGGCGCCATGCGCACCTGGATGAAGCCGATTGCGCTCGTTCTTCCCGCAGCAATGTCGTTCTGTTTGGTGTACTTCGGCGAACACTACGTAGCCGACATCATTATCGGTTTTGCATACGTGTGGATTGCCTGTGCGCTGTCAACCCGATGGGAAGACAAACACGTGTATACAGCTAGAAAGTAATTTGCGCAGCAGCACGCGACGCAACATACGGCGCAAAGTACTTCGCACGCACTTCGTTGTGTAACGCGTTTTCGTCGTATTCACGCCACCCCGCTACATCATCAAACTCGGCAACGATGAGGTAATTGGCGTTTGCATGTGAGCTCACGCCAAGGTCGGCACCGCAGCGATAGCTGCGCACCGATGGAATGGTCTTTGCCATGTCGTGCAACACCTTGTTCACGACCTCTGCGTAGTTTTCTGGAACTGTTTCGTTCCACGTCAGCGCAACAACATGCTGAAGCATTAGATCAACCCCGGATACGAGCCACCATCAACTTGCAAGTGAGTGCCGGTGACAAATTTGGCCTGTTCACTGCACAGAAACGCAACAACGCTTCCGAAATCTTTCGGGTCGCCAACAACGCCAGCAGGAATTCCCTCTGCTGCGCCTTCCATTGACCCGTACAACTGCTTAATGCGATCGGTGGCATGTGTACCTGGCTGCACCGTATTCACCGTTACTCCACTTGAGGCAACTTCGGTAGCAACCGTTTTCAAAAAAGCGGTGAGCCCTGCGCGTGCAGTGCTGGACAAAATGAGATTGGCAAACGGCTGACGAACCGCCGTGCTGGTAATTGCCACAATGCGACCCCAACCGCGTTCTTGCATGCCTGGAATAACTTCTTTGCACATGGCAACTGTTGCCAACATGCTTCGCTCAATTGCGGCTGGATACAAATCAAGATCGGTTGATGCAAAGTTTCCCGCAGGTGGTCCGCCACCGTTGGCAATAACGATGTCAATTTCGCCAAGAATTGCGCGCGCTTCACGAACGAATGCAAGTGCGCCATCAGTTGTTGAAACATCGCCAACAATTCCTACACATCCGTGACCAATTTTTTTCGCAGCCTCGGCAACGCGGTCTGCATCGCGACTGCAAATCACTACACGCACCCCCTCGGCGGCAAGAGCCTGAGCACTGGCAAACCCCAACCCGGCCGAGGCCGCCGCAACAGCTGCTGTGCGTTGTGCAATTCCAAGATCCATGCGGGAAACGATACTTGCCGCACTGCTACTCTTGGTCTAGTTAGGTGGTGGGAAACCCATGGGTGGGTATCAACAAGACGAGCGTTTTTTGGACGCGATTGCGGACGCCGACTCCTTTCCGTATTGGTTTGACGATGCGGACGAGCCGGAATCGAACCCAATGCTGGTGCACGCTGAAACGTGCGACCTGTGCATTGTGGGTGGCGGCTACACGGGCTTATGGACAGCAATTTTGGCCAAAGAGCGCGACCCTGACCGCGATGTAGTGCTGATCGAAGCTCACGAGATTGCTTCAGCAGCAAGTGGTCGCAACGGCGGGTTTATGGACTCCAGCCTCACGCACGGCATTGCCAACGCACAGCAACGCTTCCCCGACGAAGTTGGCTTGCTCGAAGACTTAGGACTTGAAAACCTGAACGAAATTGAAGCGGCGATTAAGCGTTACAACATTGATTGCGATTTCGAACGCAATGGCGTGATTGAAATTGCCAGCACGCGACATTCGGCAACGTACCTAGACGAATTGAAAGACGATTACGACCAGTTGCTTGAGATTGGCCACAAAGTGGAATGGCTCGATGAAGCTGCCGTGCGCAAAGAAGTTGCATCGCCGATTTTTACTGGTGGCATGTGGTGCAAAGACACAGCAGCACTAGTAGACCCTGCGCGACTTGCATGGGGGCTAAAGCGTGCAGCCGAACAACTTGGTGTGCGCATTTACGAAGACACAAAGGCAATCGGCTTGGACTATTCGCCAGGCGGAATCGTTGTAGAAACTCCGCTTTCCAAAGTGCACGCCAAACGAGTGGCGTTAGCGACGAACGCGTTTAAGCCATTGTTGCGTCGCATGCATAATTACATTGCGCCGGTATACGACTACTGCTTGACAACGGAACCGCTCACTCCGCAACAACTGGACAGCATCGGCTGGAAAAATCGTCAAGGTCTTTCCGACATTTCGAATCAGTTCCACTACTACCGACTCACTGCAGACAACAGAATTTTGTGGGGTGGATACGACGCGGTGTATTTCTTCGGAGGAAAAGTGAACTCCGAACTTGAATCACGTCCTGAAACGTGGGCGAAGCTGTCACAACACTTCTTTGAAACGTTTCCACAGCTTGAAGGCGTTCGCTTTTCACATGTATGGGGCGGCGCCATTGACACGTGCAGCCGTTACAGCGTGTTCTGGGGACAAGCAATGCGCGACCGCGTTGCATACGCAATCGGCTACACCGGTTTAGGTGTGGCAAGTTCACGATTCGGCGCCGAAGTCATGCTCGACATGATCGATGGTCGCAAAACTCCAGCAACGCAGACACAATTTGTGCGCAGCAAGCCCTTGCCGTTCCCTCCCGAACCATTCCGCTTTATTGGCATTCAGACCACACGGTGGGCACTAAACCGCGAAGACAAGTCGGGAAAACGCAACTTATGGTTACGAAGCCTCGATCGATTGGGCCTCGGCTTCGATTCATAAACGCTTTGCCTCTAGCCTGAACGCATGGCCCGCGCTGGATTCACCTCGGTAGAACAAGTTCGGTCGGCACTCGCCGAACAGAACTATTTGGCCGAAGAAGGCCTCACTACTGCCGTGTATTTGGCACTCACCCTCAATCGCCCATTACTCCTTGAAGGCGAAGCAGGCGTAGGCAAAACCGAACTTGCCAAAGTTATTGCAGCCATGACTGGTGGCGAGCTCATTCGCCTGCAGTGCTACGAAGGCATCGACGCTTCTCAGGCCGTATACGACTGGGACTACTCGCGACAGTTGTTGCATCTGCGTGCTGCTGAAGCGAGCGGAGAAGCAACGAGTAAGAAGACAAATGAATTGGAGAGCGAGCTGTACAACGAGCGCTTTCTCATCAAGCGTGCGCTCCTTCGCGCCATTGACAAGCGCGACACTCCTCCCGTATTGCTGATTGACGAAATTGATCGCGCAGACGACGAGTTCGAGGCGTATCTGTTGGAAATTCTTTCCGATTTTCAAGTAACCGTTCCTGAACTTGGAACATTTAAGGCCGCTACTCCACCGATCGTGATTCTTACTTCTAACCGCACGCGCGACGTACACGATGCGTTGAAGCGCAGGTGTTTGTACCACTGGGTCGATCACCCAAGTTTTGATCGCGAAGTGGCAATCGTTCGTTTGCGAGTTCCACAAATTGCCGAATCGCTTGCTAAGCAAGTTGCCGCAGCAGTGGAACACATGCGTTCACTCAATTTGTACAAGCCACCTGGAGTTGCTGAAACCATCGACTGGGCAACTGCACTCGCCCAACTTGGTGCTCGCGAATTGAACGAAGCCGTTGTTTCAGAAACGCTCGGAACGGTGTTGAAATATCGCGAAGATCACGACCGCGTGCGCGAGCAAGGCATTGCCCAAATCGTTGCTCAAGCGTTTGATCGCGGTCTGCTGCACGGATAATTCATGACCACCGCAATTGCCTCTTCGCCAGAAGAAATGGCAGTGTCATTCGCACGAATTTTGCGCGGTGTCGGTTTGCAAGTACCACTTGATTCAGTCTTGACATTCGTCAACGCCCTCGATGTGGTGTCACTTGATTCGCGTAGCGACGTGTTTTGGGCCGGCCGCAGCACTCTGGTGCGTAGACCAGAAGACCACCAACTGTTTGACCGCGCGTTTGCCGTGTTCTGGGAACACCGCACCAGTGGTGAAACAGACGACGAACTGCCACCACGAAAAGTTTCATTGCTTATTGATGACGAAACCGAAAGCGATCCAAACGCAGGCGAATACGACTCAAACCCGTCAATCCATTTGCGGTTTTCTGCTTCTGAGGCATTGCGCAAAAAAGACTTCGCTCAATACGACGACACAGAACTTGCCGAAGCCCAACGTCTTATGCAAGCTCTGCGCTTTGCAGGCCCACCTCGTCGTTCGCTTCGTCTGACTACGGCAAAACGAAATGGTTCACGCCACGATCTGCGACGCACCGTTCGCGCATCAATCAGCAACGGCGGCGAGCCAATGCGCTTACATTGGAAAGAACCGAGCGACCGCTTGCGCCGCATTGTGGTGCTGCTCGACATTTCGGGAAGCATGGAGCCATACGCACGTGCGCTCCTTCGCTTCATGCACGCAGCAGTTGCCGGCAGACAACGCGTTGAAGCATTTGCTTTTGGTACTCGACTCACACGACTTACTAAAGAATTGCGCAGCCGCGACCCGGACAAGGCAATTAAGCGTGCGGCAGAGC
>JBAXBR010000052.1:0-8996 GCA_037141855.1 Actinomycetota bacterium
ACTTCGAGTGCACGTCGCACCGTGACTCGGCTGACAGAAAATTCGGCGGAGAGTTCGGATTCACTCGGCAATAAGCGACCAGCCAAAAATTGCCCAGCCTGCACTCGTTCGCGGAGTGCCGCTGCAATTTCGTGATATCGGATACTTCTCACTTGTACTATACTTGTATACTTAGAGGTGAAAAGCAACCTCATCAACCATTCATCTTCACTCTGGAGGACCACCATGGCTGTCAGCGCAGGAACACCAATCGAACTTGTCAACAATGTGTACGACAAACTCGCAGCGAACGTAGCGATTGGACGCAAACGACTCGGTCGTCCGCTCACGCTCACCGAAAAGATCTTGATCAATCACCTATCTAAGCCAAAGACGCAGGAAATGGAACGCGGTCGAAGCTACGCGGACTTCGCGCCCGATCGTGTTGCTATGCAAGACGCAACTGCGCAAATGGCTTTGCTGCAATTCATGACTGCAGGACTCACCACTACTTCTGTTCCAAGCACCGTGCATTGTGACCACCTCATTTTGGCGAAAACTGGTGCCCGCATCGACATGGGCGTTGCCATCGACACCAACAAAGAGGTGTACGACTTTTTGCAAAGCGTTTCTGCAAAATACGGAATCGGTTTCTGGGGGCCAGGCAGTGGAATTATCCACCAGGTAGTGCTTGAGCACTACGCCTTTCCTGGTGGAATGATGATTGGCACCGACAGCCACACACCAAACGCAGGTGGCTTAGGCATGGTTGCAATCGGTGTTGGTGGAGCCGACGCGGTTGACGTAATGACAGGTTTTCCATTCAATGTTCGTTGGCCAAAAGTCATTGGCGTGAAACTCACCGGAACTCTTTCTGGATGGTCAAGCCCGAAGGACGTCATTCTTGAAGTTGCCCGCGTGCTCACCGTGCAAGGTGGAACTGGTGCAATCGTTGAATACATCGGAGATGGCGCAGACAGTATTTCTGCAACTGGAAAAGCAACCATCTGCAACATGGGTGCAGAAATTGGGGCGACGTGCTCAGTATTCGGATATGACCAACACATGGCCGACTATCTGAAGGCAACGGGTCGTGGTGAAATTGCGTCGGCAGCCGACAAAGTGACAGAACACTTGCGAGCAGACGAAGGAGCGCTTTACGACAAAGTGATTGAAATTGATCTGTCGCAATTGAAGCCACTCATCAATGGCCCACACACACCGGACTTGGCGCACAAAGTTGGAAGCGCAATCGGAAAAGCCGCAAGCGAAAACAATTGGCCACTAGAAATTTCGTCAGCGCTCATTGGTAGCTGCACAAACTCAAGCTACGAAGACATCACACGTGCTGCATCAGTTGCACGCCAGGCAAAAGCACATGGCTTGAAGGCCAAGTGCGAATTGCTCATTACTCCTGGATCAGAACAAATTCGCGCAACCATTGAGCGCGATGGACTACTCGCAGATTTGGAAGCAATTGGCGCAACAGTTCTTGCCAATGCGTGCGGACCGTGCATCGGTCAGTGGGAACGCACAACCGAAATAACAGACAAGCCAAACACCATCGTCAACTCGTTTAACCGCAACTTTCCTAAGCGCAATGACGGCTCGGCAAACACGCTGAGTTTCGTTACCAGCCCCGACACGGTTGTTGCACTAGCGCTTGCTGGTCGATTGGACTTTGATCCAACCACCGACACCATTGAAGCTCCAGATGGAACACAAGTGAAACTCAACGCTCCTTCGGGCGAAGTACTACCGGCAAAGGGGTACGACGCTGGGAACAACACTTTCATCGCGCCACCCGCAGACGGTTCTGGCATTGACGTTGCTGTCGACCCACTGAGCGATCGGTTGCAATTGCTTGAACCATTCGCAAAATGGAACGGCAACGACTTCATTTGCATGCCAGTGCTCATGAAAGCAAAGGGCAAGTGCACCACCGACCATATTTCAGCTGCAGGAAAATGGTTGAAGTACCGCGGACATCTCGAAAACATTTCAATGAACTTGTTTGAAGGAGCAGTAAACGCCTACACCGATGAGGTCGGCAAAGGTCTTGACTTGGTCGATGGTTCCACCCGTGCGTATCCAGAAATTGCATGGCTGTGGGGTAAGAACAAATTCCAGTGGTGCGCAATTGGGGACCAGAACTACGGAGAAGGTTCCAGTCGCGAGCACGCAGCAATGGAACCTCGCTTCCGTGGTTGCCAAGTGATTTTAGCTCGCTCGTTCGCTCGCATTCATGAGACCAACCTGAAGAAGCAAGGCATCGTTCCACTCACCTTCGAAGACCCTTCCATATACGACATCATCGAGCCGACCGACACCATCACGGTTCGCGGAATGCCTCCAGTGCCAGACCAGCCGGTGCAGTGTTACATCGTGAAACAACGCAATGCCGAAGAGATCCCGTTTACCGCCCTACACACGTTCAGCAAAGAACAAGTGCAGTGGTTTAAGGCCGGAAGTGCGCTCAACGTTGTTCGCCAAAAAGTAACGCGAGCCAAGAAATAACACAGTCATGGAAAGTCTTGCGCTCATGGTGACCGTCATTTTGGTGTACACCATGGTGCTGGGCGCATTAGGCGTTTTCACTATTTGGAAAACTCCACGTAATCAAATCGTGCGCATGGCGATGATCGTGTTGTATCTTCCAGCCATCTTCATTTCGGCACAACTCACATTTAACGTGACTGCGCTTACGGGGCGAATTGTGTTTGGCGGAGTTACTGCAGCATGTGTTGGCGCAATTATTGCGCTCATTAAAAAACCAAATAATTAATCTGTGCCGGGTCTACGGGCAACGTCTGCTCGCAAGTCACCCGAATAACTTGACGGAAATGTCGCACGCAATTGATCATCGGTTGGGTCGACGACATCGCGAGCCTCAACAGGCAGCAATGCGCTAATTGCATGCATAATCGCACGCGTATTTGACTCAATGACCTCATTGCTATTTCCGTCACGATTCAGTTCAACTGGAGCACCGACTTTGATGCTCACAAGCGGTGGGTTCGACATGTTGAACACATCGGGAAGTTTCGCATTACGCGGCCACACCTTTTCAGTCCCCCACAAGCCAATAGGTATCACTGTCGCGTGAGACATAGCAGCGAGTCTTGCTGCACCCCAACGTCCATGGAGTTGGGGGTTGAAAAATTCCAATCCTCGAGGAATCGTTCCTTGCGGCATAACCGCAACCATTTCACCCGCTAGCAGCGCCTCTGCGGCTAGTTCGAGTGGTTCATCACTGCCCGATGTTCGATCGACGCGAATACCGCCGAACAACGATGCAAGTTGCCCGACAAGTGGCGCATCGAACACTTCCTTTTTACCCAAAAATCGAACGGTGCGACCTGTCTTAGCAACCATCATCGCTACAGCAAACACGTCGAAGTAGCTGCGATGATTCGCCACCAAAATAACTGGACCAGTGCGTGGAACATTTTCGATTCCATCAAGAGTTGTCTTGGCGAACGGAAATACTTCTGGCCGAGCAAACAGCAACCCCAGTTTTTGAATGTCTGAAATTTGCAGCGATGTTTTTGGCGATTCGCCTTGTGCATCAAACTGTGCACTCGGCCAATTTCGTGCTGTTGCCATCACCGCTAGTCGCGAATCCGGGTTCACCACGTGCGGATATCCAACGGCACCGAGCAGCGGTGCGTCGTACACACTGTCTGAATAGGCGTAACTGCGTGCCAAATCCACGTTGTGGTCTGCACACCATGCCTTCACAGCTTCGAGTTTCCCTGCAGACCATGCAAATGGCCCAACGAGTTGCCCCGTATAGGCGCCTTCGGCATCGACTTCGAAGCGAGTTGCAACAACATCATCGAATCCCATTTGTCGTGCAAATGTTGCAATCAAATCGTGTGGAGTTGTCGTTGCAAGTACTACTTTCACTCCATTAGCGCGGTGTTCATCAATGATGTTTCGCGCATTCGTGCGCACCAACTGCACAAGTTGTGAAGCAACTGCGTTTGCTGCCGCGACAACAGCATGACGAGGTTTACCCTTCAATACTGCAACACCCTGTCGCGCAAGCAACATGCTCGGCAGTGTTTCGCCCACCACGTTGAACACGCGATACAACATGTCTTCGCCCGGTATGCGAGTTGCCGACACCACTCCTGCCTCACGTAACGCCGCGCTCAATAATGGACCCGACGCTTCACTAATCAGCGTGCGATCAAGATCGATAAACGCGGCAGCGCGCGAGAGGTCGTTACTCACACTCGCAGGCTATTGACTTGAAAATGAAGTCTCAGAAACGGGAAAGGCCCCGCTGTTATGCGGGGCCTCTCAACCTAAGATCCAGTTGGCTGGGGGAGCCATCTGGACACTTTCGGGTGGACCTTGGGGGAGGTCTCACCGCGATATGAGATCAAGTATGCCTTACCCGTCGGTAAGCGTTCAAGGCGAACGACACGATACTGCCCATCTATTTTCGTGATACCCCGCCCTGCCCCGAGTACCGTGTCGGATATGGAAATCCGCCACCTTGCCAGCCTTATCGCCATTGCCGACCACGGATCTTTCTCGGCTGCGTCACGGGCACTCGGAACTGTGCAGAGCAACGTTTCAGCTCATATTTCGCGCCTTGAAAAGGAGCTTGGCGTCAACCTTGTCGAACGCACGAGCGGCAAACTCACCGACGATGGAGAACTCGTTGTTGACCGCGCCCGGCGCATTATTCACGAACTTGAAGACATCGAAGCCGATATTCAGTCAACAGAGACCGAGGTTGAGGGTGACACGCGCCTTGGCGTTATCGGAACCACGGGAAGATGGTTGATGCCTCGCCTACTGCCGGCACTTCAACGCGAACATCCAAAGGTTCGAGCCATCATTCACGAAGGCAGTTCATCGGCGCTGTTACCTCGACTTCTTACAGGTGACCTGGATGCAGCAATCGTGCACTTCCCTATCGACAACCCAGAGCTCGATCTTGTTGAGCTTTTTTCTGAGGATCTCTTACTGTTAATTCATTCCAAGCATCATTGGGCAAACAAAGAGTCCATCACTCTTGCCGAACTTGCCACCGAACCCCTGTTGCTTCCTCCACGCAACACATCTATGCGGCGAGTTATTGATCGAGCAGCTGGCGCGCAACGGTTAGCCCTCACCGCGCAGGCGGAAATTGACGGTGTACGTCTTCTCGCCTCTTTGGCATTCGAAGGATTTGGTGCGGCAATTGTTCCCGCCACAGCAATACCTGGTTGGTTAAAAGGTGACTACGCGCGCGTCGCCATTCCCGAGCTACCACCACGTGTAGTGGGTTGGGCTTCACGCAAGCGTCCGTTACCCAACAAACCAACGCGAGCTGCACTTGAAGTGACCAAGGCCGTCATTGCCAAGTCCGGCGGACGCCAACCTGGCGTTACTACTAATCTCTAGTCGTGTCGACCGTGTCCGCTCTTTCGTCTGGCGTGCAATTGCAGCATGCGGTGAAAGGTGCGGCTTCAGCTGAAGTTCGCTTTCTTGGAAACATCAATCGACACGTGGTGTGGGTAGACATTGACGCCGAGCACCACCGTGGCGCTCTCTCGGCAGAGGCATCCGGTGTAATCGCCAATGCCGCCTCCACTGCGTTACACCAGCGCATTCCCCTTGTTCTCGCTATGGCTTCATCAGGTGCAGACATACTTGAAGGAATTGCCGCCCTGCATGGCTGGGGTCAAGCGGCACGAGCAATTGCAAATTGTTCAGGAGTAGTTCCTACTTTTACCATCGTCACAGGGCCAGCTGTTTCTGGCCCTGCGCTGCTCATTGGCCTCAGTGACTTCGTAATCATGACTGCAGACTCGTATGCATTCGTCTCCGGGCCAACCATGGTTGCAGAGTTCACTGGCATTGCAATTAGCAACGAAGATTTAGGCGGCATCGAAGCGCACGCCAAGCAAAGCGGTGTTGCAAGTTTGGTCGTTTCAGATTATGCGGCTGCAGTTGAAACCCTTGAACAGCTTCTTGCTTTTATCCCAAACAACGTGGATGAACTTGCACCGCGAATTGAAACCGGCGATCCATCAGACCGACTCACTCCAGAGGCTGGAGCACTCATTCCTGAGTCAACAACAGGTAGCTACGACGTTCGCAAAGTCATCCAATCAATTGCCGATGACGATTACCTGTTTGAAGTCCGTGAACGATGGGCATCGAATGTGATCACCGGATTTATCACGATTGATGGCGAATCAATCGGTGTTGTTGCCAACCAACCAATGGTGCTCGCGGGAACCCTCGATATTCCTGCGTCACAAAAAGCTGCCCGCTTCGTGTCATTTTGCGATGCATTCAATATTCCGCTGCTCACCCTTGTTGACACACCAGGTTTTTATCCAGGCAAAGACTTGGAGTGGAGGGGAATGATTCGCCATGGCGGTCAGTTGGTGTTTGCCTACGCGCGCGCAACCGTTCCACGGGTGTGTGTCATTTTGCGCAAGAGCTACGGCGGCGCTTACATCGTGATGGATTCAAAAAATATGGGCAATGACTTATGTCTCGCGTGGCCAACTGCTGAACTTGCGGTTATGGGGGCTGGTCAAGCTGCGGCTATTTTGCAACGCCGAGCCACACCCGAAGAACGCGCCGTTTTTGAATCGGACTATGCCGAGCGTCTCCTCAATCCTTACGTTGCCGCCGAGCGTGGCTATGTTGACTCGGTCATTAACCCAGAGGAAACACGACGTGAAGTTTCCGCCGCATTCACCATGCTGCGCGACAAACGCGAGCGCCTGATACCCCGCAAACACGACAACACACCTTTATAAAGGCCGCCCCTCTACACTTGCTGACAGGGAGAGGAAGCTCCCTAACACGATTAGAAGGGAATCACGATGGCTGAAACAATCACCATCATTGATGACCGAACAGGCAAGAAAGTTACTGTTCCGGTTACTGACTCGGTATTCGCGTCGTCTGCGCTACGCGAACTAGACCCAGATTTGCGGATGTACGACCCTGCGTTTTTGTCTACCGCAGCGTGTCAGTCTGCAATCACCTACCTCGATGGTGAGAAGGGAATCCTGCGCTATCGCGGATACCCGATTGAAGAACTTGCTTCCAAGTCGACCTTTACCGAAGTTGCGTATTTGTTGCTTAATGGCGAACTTCCAAACACCGAACAACTTGCGCAATGGAACTTCGACATCACCCATCACACCATGATTCACGAAAACATGCGCAAGCGTTTCGTGGACGGATTCCACTACGACGCACACCCAATGGGAATGTTCATTTCTGCCGTTGCTGCGCTTGGAACTTTCTACGACGATGCCCGCGACATTTTCAATCCTGAGATTCTCAACAAACAGATACTTCGATTGATTGCCAAGGTGCCAACCATTGCGGCAATGACCTACCGATTTTCAGCAGGACTACCGTTCGTGCTTCCAAACAATTCGTTGTCGTACGCCCACAACTTCTTGAACATGATGTATCGCATTGGCGATGACTACGAGGTGAACCCAACGCTTGCACGCGCAATGGATGTACTGTTCATTTTGCATGCCGATCACGAGCAGAACTGTGGCACCACCACTATGCGCGTTGTTGCCAGTGCAAACTCCGACCCGTACTCCGCAACATCTGCAGCTGCCGCTGCCCTCTTCGGGCCACTACATGGTGGCGCAAATGAGGCAGTGATCCACATGCTCACCGACATAGGTAGCGTCGCCAATGTTCCGGCATTCATCGAACGTGTGAAAAAGGGTGAAGAGAAGCTCATGGGCTTCGGACACCGCGTCTACAAAAACTTCGATCCGCGCGCTGTCATCATCAAGAAAACTGCGTACGAAGTGTTTGAAGTAACGGGAATGAACCCACTGCTTGATATTGCACTCAAACTCGAAGAAACTGCGCTTAAAGATGAGTACTTCATCTCACGCAAGTTGTACCCGAATGTTGACTTTTACTCTGGACTTATCTATCAAGCCCTTGGTTTCCCTGAGGAAATGTTCACGGTGCTGTTCGCCATTCCACGCACTGTGGGCTGGCTCGCACACATGGTCGAGCTGCTCAACGACAAGGAACAAAAGATCAGCCGTCCGCGCCAGTGGTATACCGGCCAAGACGAGCGTTCGTACACCGACCTACAGAAGCGCTAAATATTGAGCGCCTTAGGCGCCAATGTCAATAACAATCTTGCCGGTATTTGCATTTGCGCCCATATGTATATGCGCATGGGCGATGTCCGCAAACGGATACCTGCAGTCAATCACAGGGCGTAAACGACCTGATTCAAATAATGGAATTACTTCGGCCGCAAATTTTTGACTAATCGCAATCTTTTCTTCAATTGGTCGCGCCCGCAACACTGTTCCTGAAAGTTTTGCGCGCTTGGGCATGAGTCCTGCGAGGTTGAACGGGATATTTCCTCCGCCCATCACTCCAACCTGAACAATGTGCCCTTTTTGTGCAAGTGATGCAACGTTGCGATCCAAATAGTCGCCACCGATTACACACAACACCACATCTACTCCACGACCGCCAGTTGCGGTCTTAACAGCATCAACAAAATCTGTCGACGAATAATCAACCGCCACATCTGCACCAAGCGCTTTCACCGCTGCCACCTTCCCAGCAGAACAGGTGGCAATGACATGTGCGCCAATTGCTTTACAAATTTGTACGGCTGCCGTACCGACACCGGAAGCCCCAGCATGCACTAACGCCCAGCGTCCGCTCGTTAGCCCACCTTGCACCACGAGTGCATCCCATGCCGTAATAAACACCTCTGGAATTGCCGCGGCATCTGCAAGGGACACACTGCTTGGAATGCGCATGGCTTGCCGCTCGTGCACCACCAATTGTTCTGCATAAGCGCCACCGCTCACGATGCCCATCACTTCATCGCCTACGCGCCACGCACGAACCCGCGACCCCAACGCCTGCACTCGACCAGAAAACTCCATTCCTGGCACTTCGTGCTCACTAGGAAATGGATCTGGATAAAAACCCATGCGCTGCAATAGATCGGCACGATTCAAACTTGTTGCACGAACTTGCACCAC
>JBAXBR010000053.1:0-8944 GCA_037141855.1 Actinomycetota bacterium
CCGTTGCCAGGTGGCGACGCAGAATCGGAAGAGGCGTCATGACCATTCTGAATGATCCTGTAAGTGCAAAGTTGGGCGACCGCGCTCAATTGAGCTACATCGCTTCGCAGGCAGCCGATGCGCGCCTGAACGTAGAACTTGAAACCGAGGGTATGACGCTGAATATTGGTCCTCAGCACCCTGCAACTCACGGAACACTTCGCATCATTGCTCGCCTCGATGGAGAGCAAGTGCTGTGGGCCGAACCATCGTGTGGCTACATGCACCGTGGCTACGAAAAGCTCACCGAGGTTCGTAGCTTCCCGCAAGTTACGTCTCTGATTAACCGCATTGACTGGTTGGGTAGTTTCGCCAACGAAGTGCCGTTTATTTTGGCTGCAGAGAAGTTGATGGGTGTTGAAGCGCCGCCTCGTGCACAGTGGATTCGCACCATCTTGTTCGAACTTTCACGCATTGCAAACGTGTCGTTGTTCTTGGGTGACCTTGGCGTGCAGTTGGGTGCTATCACTCCAGTGTTCATGGCATTCCGTGACCGCGAATATGTGTTGAACCTCATTGAGTCGGCAACTGGTGGGCGTTTCCACCCGAACTTCGACCGCATTGGTGGATTGAAAGACGATTTGCCGGCTGGCTGGATTGACGAAACAAAAGTCGTAATGAAGAAGTTGCGCAACTTCTGTGACGAGATTGAATCACTCTTATTCGGAAACGAAATCTTCCAATCGCGTACTCGCGGTATTGGTGTTATTCCGCGCGACGTTGCAATGCAGTACGGACTCTCGGGTGCAAACCTTCGCGCGAGCGGTGTTGACTGGGACTTGCGTCGCGACCAAGACAGCCCAATGGCATGGAACAAAGTTGACTTCAAAGTATGGACGCACCCAGATGGCGACAGCTTTGCTCGCTGCTGGGTTCGCCTACAAGAAACACGCGAAGCAACCAAAATTGTCGATCAGTTGCTCGATGGAATCCCAGCAGGACCAGTCATGGCCAAAGTTCCAAAGATCATCAAAGTGCCAGAAGGCGAAGCTTGGGTATCAACAGAAAATCCACTTGGCGAAATGGGCTACTACGTCGTTTCGCGCGGAGACTCTGGTCCGTTCCGTGTAAAAATTCGTTCTGCAAGCTTCAACAACATTTCGATTACGCCGTGGTTGTTGCGCGGCGTATACGTGCCAGACATCATCACCATTCTTGCGTCGCTGTACTTCATCCTCGGAGACATTGACCGCTAATGCATTCGTTACTCGCCGTCGTCATTCCGTACTGGGGTCAGTCGTTGCTCCGCGTACTTGGTGGCCTCGTTGCGGTATTGCTTCCTGCAGGAACCATTGTGTATGTGTTCTTGTTCAAGATGATGTCGTTCATGCAAAGCCGACTTGGGCCAATGGAAGCAGGTCCGTATGGCTCGATGCAGTTGTTCGCTGAAGTAGGCAAGTGGTTGCAGAAGGAAGACATTCAGCCAGACAATGCAGACAAGCGCATTTTCCGTATGGCACCAATTGTTGTTTTGATGAGCACATTCCTGCTTGTTGTTGTTGTGCCGTTTGGCCCTGACGCATGGTTTACCAATTTTGAAACTGGCGTGTTTTATGCCTTAGCAGTTTCATCAATTTCGGTTCTCGGAATTTTGATGGCTGGATGGTCGTCGGCAAACAAGTATTCACTGCTCGGTGGATTGCGCGCTGCTGGTCAGCTCATTGCATACGAACTACCAATGGTGCTTGCAGTGATGGGCGTGGTTATTCAAGCGGGAACAATGAACTTGCAGCAGATCGTTCTTGCGCAAAATGCTGGATCAATTTTTGGTACCGACATTGTTGGTAATCCATATGTACTTACTCAGTTTGTTGGTTTCGTGGTGTTCATGATTGCCGTACAGGCCGAACTGACCCAAGCCCCGTTCGACATGCCAATTGCAGAGTCAGAATTGGTGTCGGGTTACATGACTGAATACTCAGGCTTCCGATTCCTTATCTTCTTCATTGGTGAATTCGCTACTGCCGGCGTGTTTGCCATGATTGCAAGCACCCTGTTCCTTGGTGGTTGGGGCGTTCCGTTCTCATGGTTTGGCTGGACGTCTATGGACAGCGTTTCAAACTGGATGAATATTGTTGGACCGCTCGTGGTGTTCACAAAAATGATGGTGTTGGTTTTCCTTATCATGTGGATCCGCTTCTCGTACCCACGTTTCCGTGAAGATCAATTGCAGCGGTTCGCTTGGAAGGTACTCATTCCAATTTCGCTCGCAAACATCATGGTGACCGCAGTGTTAAAGGTGGCTTTCTAATGGCTCAAATTCCAGGAATGATCAAGGGCCTTGCGGTCACATTCAACACCATGATGCGCACGTTCAAAAACGGATCGAACACGGTGCAGTATCCGCACGAAAAGGAAGCTCCGCCAATTCGTGCACGTGGCGTTATTGCGTTGCATGAAGACAACTGCACCTCGTGCATGTTGTGCTCACGTTCATGTCCGGACTGGTGCATCTACATCGAAGCCCATAAAGAACTTGCTCCGCCGCGTCGCGAAGGTGGAAAACCGCGCGCGGTAAACAAACTCGATCGTTTCGACATTGACTACGCGTTGTGCATGTACTGCGGAATTTGTGTTGAGGTGTGCCCGTTTGATGCGCTGTTCTGGAGCCCTGAGTACGAGTACTCCGAGCCAAGCATCGCTGACTTATTGCACGATAAGTCGAAGCTGGGTGAGTGGATGGAAACCGTTCCTGCAGCGCCAGAGCTTGAAGTCGGCGCCGATAAGAAGAAGAAATAAGGCAGATATGGTCGCTCAAAACATCGGATTTGCAATCATCGCAGCGTTAATGGTTATCGGTGCTATTCGCGTCGTGACCACGAGCAACGTGGTGCACGCAGCGCTGTGGTTGGTTGTAGTGCTTGCCGGTGCTGCAGCTCAATACATCTTGCTTGCAGCAGAATTCGTGGCTATTACACAGGTGCTCGTATACATCGGTGCAGTCATGGTGTTGTTCCTCTTTGGAACCATGCTCACGCGTTCGCGAATCGGTCGCGATGGTGGGCTTAATAATTCGTACGCCAAGTTGGGCATTCCCGTTGCCATAGTGCTGTTTGCAACCATGGCACTTGCTTTGAGCAGGTCATTTGGAACTGAAAAACTGCCTACTGATGGATCATTGGTTTCGACTCAGCAGATTTCAGATCAAATTTTTGGGCCATACCTACTTCCATTCTGGGCACTCTCGTTTGTGTTGCTCGCTGCCGTAATTGGCGCAATTGTCTTGGCTAGGAAGGATTGATTACATGTTGGTGAATCAGTTCCTTTTCCTTGCTGCACTGCTGTTCTGCATCGGTGTATATGGAGTTATTGCCCGCAAGAACGCGGTCCTTGTATTGATGTCAATTGAACTTATTTTGAATGCGGTCAACTTGAATTTCGTTGCCTTCGCATTACGCAATGGAAACGCAGACGGTCACACCTTTGCGTTGTACATCATTGCGATTGCTGCTGCAGAAGTTGGTGTTGGCCTTGGTTTGGTATTGCTTATTTTCCGCAACCGCAGAACTATTTCACTCGATGACCTTTCCGAGATGAAAGGCTGATCATGATCGCAACATCTGAAGTGATGAACGAACTTTCCTCGGGCTGGTTCCTCGAGCACGCCTGGCTCATTCCGATCGTTCCAGCAATCGGATTCGCCATCATTATTTTGTTTGGCAAGAAGTTGCCAATGAAGGGCAGCGAAATTGGCCTGCTCAGCATGCTTTCAAGCCTGGTGCTTTCAGGTGGCGCAGCAGCTCAATGGATTAGTCGTGTAAATAGCGGTGCCGAAGGGCAGTTCATTGCTCCAGTTGTGCGTACGTGGAACTGGTGGCAAATAGGTGGAATGAAGTTCACGATTGGCCAATCCATCGATGGACTGGCGGTCATTGTCCTTGTAGTCGTTGCGTTTATTTCAACATTGGTGCAGTTGTACTCGACCGAATATTTGAAAGGCGATCGTCGCTACACACACTTCTTCGCGGCGCTCACGCTGTTCTCGGCTGGAATGTTGGCAATGGTCGTTGCAGAGGACACCATCTTGTTCCTGCTCGGTTGGGAGATCATGGGCCTTTGCAGCTTCATGCTCATTGGACACTGGTGGGAAGACGGAGCAAATAGTCGTGCCGCGTTGAAGGCCTTCTTCACCGTGCGCACTGGCGATATGGGCCTGCTCATCGGAATTTCCATGCTGTATTTCGCCTCCAATGAATGGACAACAAAGCATTTGGGTGTTTCTGGGTTTTCCATTCGCGGAATTAGCGCATGGGCGCTTTCCGGTGAAGCGAATAGCCGAGTCATTTTGATTGCCGCAGTTGCGCTGTTTATCGCTGCAATTGGCAAGAGTGGCCAGTTCCCACTACATACGTGGTTGCCAGACGCGATGGCAGGCCCAACTCCGGTTAGCTCACTGTTGCACTCATCGACGATGGTTGTGGCTGGTGTGTTCTTAGTTTCGCGTTTGTATCCAGTGTTCTTTACTGGTTTCCACATCATGGGATCAGGCGGCAACTTCATCACCATTATCGGTGGAATCACCATCGTGATTGCCGCAGCACTTGCGTTCGTGCAAAACGACATCAAGAAAGTGCTTGCGTATTCAACCGTGAGTCAGTTGGGCTACATGATGCTGGGGCTTGGCGCTGGTGCATGGATGCCTGCGGTGTTCCACATTTTCACGCACGCATTCTTTAAAGCATGTTTGTTCCTCGGTGCCGGATCAATTAGCCACAGCGCGTCGCATCACTCGTTTGATATGAAGAAGGACATGGGTGGTTTGCGCAAAGTAATGCCGATCACCTTTGCAACTTGGATAATTTCCACACTTGCGCTGTGTGGCGTGTTCCCATTTTCTGGGTTCTTTTCAAAAGATGAAATCATCGACAACGTTGGTCACAACGGATACCAGCTATTCATGGTGGTTGGTTTAATCGGTGCATTCATGACTGCTGCGTACATGACGCGCGCGACCTATCTCACCTTCTTTGGTGAAGCACGCGGTGCATCGGCTGGGATTCACCATGACGAGCACAACGATGCGCACGCATCTGCTCATGACGCCCATGATTCGCACGATGCGCATGACGCACACGCAACAGATCATGCTGACCATGGTCCACATGAAAGCGGCTGGCGCATTACGTTGCCGCTCGTATTGCTAGCCATTCTTGCCCTCGGCTCTGGGTTCTTGAACGCGGTTCCTTTTGGTGAGAAATGGGAGCGCATTACGAAATGGGTAGAGCCGCGCCACAGCGAGTTTGCTCCTGAACTCCACCACGCGCCGTTTACTTGGTCAAAGGCTGGTCTTTCGCTAGCGATCGTGTTTGTCGGCATCGCTCTCAGTTGGGGTATTTCCACCATGCTGTACACGCGCAAGGACAAGCGCCTCGTTGGCCTTACCGAGCGCAACAGTGCTTTGCGGGTTGGTTATAACTTCCTGGTGAACAAGTACTACCTCGATGCACTGTATGAAAAGGTCATTGTGAAGGCCATTGCCGGCCCAATTGCGGCTGCAGCGTATTGGTTCAACCAGAACGTTCTAGACGGCATCCTGCACGCAGTTGCCCGCACAAGCCGTGTAGTTGCAGGCTGGATGTATCGCAACATCGACCAACGTGTGGTTGATGGAACGGTGAACAATTCCGGCAAAGCCACCAAGGGCTTTGGTGGCGTGCTTGCGCCGACCCAATCAGGAAAAGTGAGCCAATATGGCGCGTTGCTATTTAGCGCTGCTGCCGTTGCCGCTCTCGTACTCGTCATTATCAATTCGTAACAAGAAAGAATCAAGGGAGACAACAACATGGAAATGCTCCGTGACCACAACTGGATGCTGAGTGTCGGCACATTTTTGCCGCTTCTCGGTGTGCTGTTGCTGTTGGTTGTACCAAAGGCAAATGAGCAACTGATTAAAAGGGTTGCACTGTTCACCTCAATTGCAACGGTTGCAGTTGGCGTATGGACATTGTTCCGCTTTGACTTCGGCCATTCCGGAACGATGCAGTTCGTTGATGAAAAGACGTGGATACCGCTCATTAAGAGCAGTTACTACATCGGTATTGATGGCATCAGCCTTCCGCTGTATTTCTTGTCGATGGTCATCACATTGCTCGTCGTTATCTACAGCCTTGATCACATTCCTTCACCAGGAAACCCAAAGGCGTTCTTCTCGCTGATGTTGGTTCTGCAAACTGGTATGGCGGGAACATTTATTTCGCAAGACCTTATTTTGTTCTTCGTGTTCTTCGAACTGGTGCTGTTGCCGATGTACTTCATGATCGGCGTGTGGGGTGGCGAAAATCGGCAGTACGCATCGCTCAAGTTCTTCTTGTACACCATGTTCGGTTCAGCACTCATGCTGGTTGCCTTTCTTGCCCTATTCTTCAAAACAGGCGCAGAAAGTTTTGCAATTCCGTACCTCGTTGAACACGGTGGGGCATTGGCGAAGAATGTTCAAATCTGGATCTTTGCAGGAATGTTCGTTGGCTTTGCGGTGAAGGTTCCGATGTTCCCATTCCATACCTGGTTGCCAGATGCGCACACACAAGCGCCGACTCAAGGATCAGTCATCTTGGCTGCAATTTTGTTGAAGTTGGGTACATACGGTTTTGTGCGAATCGCAATTCCAGTTCTTCCAATAGCTGCGAAAGCTTGGGCGCCATACATTGGTGCGCTCGCTGTAGTCGGAATTATTTATGGAGCACTTGGTTGTTTGGCGCAAACCGACATGAAGCGATTGATCGCATTCTCATCGGTTGCTCACATGGGTTTCGTGATGCTTGGAATTTCAACGCTCACCAGTTTCGGTATGACTGCTGCAATGTTTGGAATGGTTGCACACGGTCTCATCACTGGAATGCTGTTCTTTGTTGCAGGAAGTGTGAAAGAGCGTTATCACACACTTGAAATTGCTCGCCTCGGCGGCATTTTGAAGCAGATGCCTCACCTCGGATGGATCCTTGGATTCTCTTGCATGGCGTCACTCGGTTTGCCTGGTCTAGCTGGCTTCTGGGGTGAATTCCCGGCAATCCTTTCGGCGTATAAGCCTGCTGCAGGACTGAACAGTGGCGTGTTCCATGTGTACATGGTGATTGCGGCACTGGGCACAGTATTAGCTGCTGCGTACTTGCTGTGGCTGTTCCAACGTGTTGCGTTCGGCGAGCCAAAGCCAGAATTTGCAGGTGACGGACACGGCCGTGACGATCACGCATTCCACGACGTAAACAAGTTCGAGTGGTTTGCATGGACTCCGTTGTTAATCGCAATATTGGTGTTTGGTGTTATGCCGAACCTCATGTTTAAAGTTCTCGACCCAGCAGTTCAAGTAGTGCTGACAGGATTCAAGGGCTAATCACGTGATTCACTCCGTATTCGCCGCTGCATCTGTGTGGGCAAGCCCGCACGTTGACTACCACGCACTTGCGCCAGAAATCATTCTGGCAACAGGCTTGTGCGTGGTTTTGCTAGCAGACCTGTTCTTGGATGAGTCACGCAAGTGGATTATCTCTTCGCTTGCTGGGTTCACTCTGCTCGGCGCAATGCTTCCCGTACTTACTCTTGGCCTCAGTGACGTATCCGTGCGCTCAATGTTTGGCGGCCGATATGTGATTGACGAATTCAGCATCGTCATGAAAGCGATGTTCCTCATTGCTGGTTACGTCGTAGTTCTGTTGTCGACAAAACATGTTGAAGAGGACGAATACTGGCAAGGCGAATATTGGTTCCTTTTGCTGTCCAGCATTCTTGGCATGGTCATGATGACTTCAGCTCGCGATTTGGTTTCCATTTTCGTAGCGCTTGAATTCCTTTCAATTCCTGCATACATGCTCGCTGCATGGCGTAAGCGCGACATCAAGAGCAATGAAGCCGGTATGAAGTACTTCTTGTTGGGAGTATTTGCCAGCGCAGTCATGTTGTACGGAATGTCGTTGTTGTTTGGTGCAGCGAACAGCACCTTGCTTGTCGATCTTGGCAAGAGCATCACTGCAACGGGCGGCTTGAGCTCACTTCATGCGCTTGGCATTGTGTTCGTCATCGTTGGCTTTGCCTTTAAAGTTTCGGCAGTTCCATTTCACAGTTGGGCGCCAGACACCTATGAAGGCGCTCCAAGCCCGATTACAGCGTTCCTTTCCGTCGGGTCTAAGGCTGCAGGTTTTGTTGCATTGGTGACGTTGCTATTTGTGGCCTTTCCTCAGGCCTCTGGTGTGTGGCAACCGTTCATTTGGGTGTTGTCAGCACTCACCATGACAGCTGGAAACGTAGTCGCATTACGTCAAACCAACATTGTTCGCATGATGGCCTATTCATCCATCAGCCAAGGCGGATTCGTACTCATGCCATTGGCTGTTGCAGGAATGGCGGGTGTTTCATCTTCTGCATTGCGCTCAGTAGTGGTGTATTTGCTGGTGTATGCAGCAACAAACCTTGGAATGTTTGCCGTCATCATTGCGGTCTCACGTAAGACCCGAAGCGGACAAATTTCCAGTTGGGGTGGCTTGTTCTCGTACGCACCTGGATTGGCAACACTTGCCACCATTTTCCTCGCGTCACTTGCAGGTATTCCACCACTTGGTGGTTGGATCGGGAAGTTCACCGCGTTTCAGTCTTTGTTGAGCTCGGGCTCAGGATGGGGTTATGCACTTGCACTCATTGGCGCAGTGAACTCTGTTGTTGCATTTGGTTACTACGGAACGATTATGCGCGAAATGTGGATGAAGCCAGTTCCAGACGGTGACACCACTCGAGTTGTTGTTCCTGGTTCACTTTCCCTAGCGCTCGGCATCACTTGTGTTGCCACGTTGGTTCTTGGTGTCCTGCCCGGAGTTGCGACACACTTCGGAGACATTGCACGTATCACCGGTGCCTTCGGCGGCTGAGTCGATTACCGCTGCCATAGTGGCAGCAGGTGGTGCAATTTCATTTGAGC
>JBAXBR010000054.1:0-8884 GCA_037141855.1 Actinomycetota bacterium
GCACCGATGTAATGAGTGCGTTGCAACAACTACAACCCAAAGTGTTGATTATCGCAAACCTCAACTCGCTCTACGTTGAAAATCCACTTCCAGACTGGAGCATTGCCGACACACAGCAGATATGGGGAACTCAGCTTTCTCGTGCTTTGGAATCGCTTGCAAGTCTGCATACGCAGGTAATTATCGTGCAGCCGCCACCACGGTTCGCCTACGACTTGCGCTACGACCTTTCATTGTTGTGGCCGAATTCTGTGATGGAACCCCGAGGCGTGGTGGTTGCTCGAAGAGAAACAATTAATGCAATTGAAGAAAAGGCTATTGAAGGATTCAAATTCGTTCAACCAATTGTCAACTTTACGAATCAGTTTTGTGATGTAAATATTTGTAATCCACAAATCAAGAATGAATTTATGCTTGAGGATGACGATCATTTGTCGGTCGACGGCAGCTTTCTCGTCGAAGGTCAATTGCAGGGGGCAATGAGAGCCGCCCTCGGTCTGTAATCCGTGTCAGAAATGAAGTAATCGAGCAACGACACTGAAGAATGTTGGCATGTGCACGGTTACTTCAGAAGTTCCCTCAGGTAGTCCAACCTGACATAGCGACTGATGGTCTCCGTCGATGATGCAGCTTCGTTTAACCCCAGAGCGGGAAGAACTAATGGAATGAGCACTCGTTGCAAAGATCGGAAGCGTCACAAGCGACGCTTGATCACACGTAACCGTGAAAGAAACGAGTCGTGCCTCGCCAATTGGTGACACTCTCTGCAGCGTGCATCGTGACGCCAAATTAGAGGTTTGTATGTATGCGTCAATCTTTGGCTTCCATTCACTAAACACGGCGCTTGAAGTCGGATCTGGTTTGAGAATTGAACCTTCGGCGGGCAGGTATTCCCCGAACAAACTCAGTGAATAATGAGAGAGGGTTCGAGAATTTTGAACCTCAAGACGATCAGGGTACGAGTAGTAGTTCACTCGTTGCCAAGTTCCAGAAATCAGAATCGTTAAAACAGCAATGACTAACGCCATTGTTTTCATTTGTTTCAAGCCAATGAATACTAAAACCAGCAGCATCACGCTTGTTATTGCTGAAAGGCGCCACGGAAATTGAATAAATTCAGCGCCAGGGATGATGTTGTAGAGCTTCCAACTTCGACCATTTTGTAGCACCAGTGAGATTCCAAGAATGAAAAAAATTGCCAAGTGCTCTCTGGAGAATCGACGCATGAACAAGAAAACCATGAGACTAAGTAGAAGAATGATGTCCATTTGAACAGTAAATAGCTGTGGTGCATTCGACCACGACCAAGCGGAGTCCCATACATATTCCTTTGCACTGTGAAATTGAAGCTGCACATTCAGAAAGTCGGGCAATAATCTGCCAACATCAAATCTCTGTCGGAAATACAGCATTGGCAGCAGTGACCACCAAGTAATTGACATGAAGGCAAGAAGCGAAAGCGCAATCTGTTTAACTGAAAAAAATGTCCAAGGAATCATGCGGAAAAGACAACCAGCAACAAGGACCACCCCAAAGATCAATGCCGTGTAGTACGCGATCACTGAATGAGCGAGGAACAAGCATCCAAACACAAAACCAATCGGCGCGTATAGCGAACCTTTATCTAGCGACTTCTTCACTGCATAGAGCGCGAGTGGTATCAACATCATTGCTGAATATTCAGCCATGGCTCCGCGCACTAACCAATTGGTTACCGAATAGTTGAGAAATGGAAGTGTCGAGGCACCAATCATCGCAATCTGTTGAGAACAATGGAATGAGCGAAGTGTTAAAAATACCGAATACACACCAATTGACGTGAAGACAATCAATGCAACCGCTATGGAAATCTTGGCATTGCTGGTTATTGCATAAATAAGTCCAGAAACAATGTAGAACAGGCGATGGTAAAGGCTTGGAAGAGGTGACCCCATTCCAAAGTTGTCGCTCGTTGCCCATACTGGTATCACATCACCAAAACGAAAGTGTTTTGCGTACACCATTGTTCGCAAGACGAAAGTTTCATCCTCGTGATTGGGAGGGAAACCCGGTTTCAACAATGGTGGAATAATGCTTGTAGCAGAGACGAGCAGAAACCAGGACGAGAAGAACAACGAACGGATTCTGGCGGAATAGGTCGGTCGCAAAATTATGACCACGTGTTTAACGAAGATCGAATTTTGAGCAATTCAACAACGGTGCGCAGCTGTGAAACCAAATTAAGTTTTGATCCTGGCACTTCCGACCAGTTGGCCAAAGGCAGTTCCAGAATGATTTTCTGGCCTTTCTGAGAGTGGTCTATTCGAAGAAGTCTTCCAATTACTTCAACGTCAAAGGCCCATCTGCTTAAAAATGGTTTCGAAAATACTCGTCGTAGTTCGTTGTCAACGGTGAAAGCTTTTGCACCGCATTGGGTGTCGTAAATTCGTGTGCCGAGTGTGAGTGATACCAACGTTGCGAAAACCCGTCCCGAATAGTGCCTGAACATCGAGCGGTCAATATGCGATCCAATAATTGCAATCCGCGAACCAATTACCGCCTTGCATTCAGTGTGTTCGTCAAGAGTGTTGCAAATACGAAGCAAATCATCTGGACCTGTCGCAAAATCTGCGTCGCAAAACAGAACTTGCGTCGCGCCTCGTTCAAATGCATAGTTGAAGCCAGCTCGCACTGCTTCTCCTTTTCCGACATTTCGAGGAAGTGGCAACACAGCAATGCTTTGGGGAAAATCAAGAGCCAAATCGTTCAATATCTCTAACGTGCGATCGGTGCTGCCATCATCGACAAGAACCACATTGCAATTCAAAGTCTCTATACATTTTGTGACTTCATTTGGAACGAGTCTGTTTTCCTCGTTAAAGCATGGAATGACAAGGAATCTCATTGCGGTGCTACGAGTGGTTTGGGACTGCATATGGTCCACACGGTGAGACCCGGAGTTCTTACCCGAATCGTTTGAAGTGCTCGTGAAACAAAGGCATCAATAAACAATGCACTACTGACCAGACTTGTGACAATTAATCCAGCACCCCAATTGCCCACACCAGATTCAGTTGCAGTGGCTTTAGAAGGAGAAATTCGCTGCAACATGCGAACTAATGCCAGCGAAATGAATAGATAGCCGTGGCTGTCGATACAAAAGAACTTGCCTGAAACGTCCAGCAATTTGCGCCGTGTGTATCTCCGATAATGCCCTAAAAACTCATCGTGCGATGTGAACAAAGTTGGGTGTGCCGGAACACTAATCACTAAGTGGCTTTCGGGTTTCAGTCGTGGCATTACGTCGTGTTGGAGAAACGCCGCGTCATCTTCAATGTGTTCAAGGACATCGAGCATGATCACGACGTCAAATGATTGCTGGGGTATTTCCCGAACCTTTGTAATCCCCGGTATTGAAAAAGCGGCGATATCTTCGTCTGTAAAATTGAGATCACAACAGGTTATTTGTGAACCTTTTGGAAGGTTTGGCAGCAACTTTTCCGCGAACCAACAATCACCTGATCCAATATCAAGGACGTGAACCGGTTGTTCGCTGGTGAGTCCAACAATTTTACGATTAAAAAACGCCGATCGAACAGTTTCCCAAGGGTGGCGCTTTGCATCTACCGAATTGCGCTCGCGTAGATCCATGTATTGACAATACTATTTTCCCGCCGGCTGTTAAATGCCTATTTACGCAGGAATATTGCTTGTTGTTCTGTCCAGTTGTAATTTCGCAATCCTCGCGATGTCAGGTCTGAGTCACATCCGGTGTCGATGCATGGAGCACGCAAGGAAGTAAATGGAGTTTGGTATCGCGTAATGAACTCAAACAGAGGCGTAATCGCCCCTATTGCTAATACACCCACCAGAGCCAAGCGAACTATCTGATGAGAGCGTCGCTTTGGAGTTGTGAATATTGCCTCACACGAATTCACAAGAATGACAACAAGAAGCGCTGGGCTTACACGCATGGCAAAGTCGTTGTACAGGCCAACAACGATCATCAGGACAAAAATTAATCCAATTGAGATGATCAGATTTTCACGCAACTTTTCGCGTAGAAGGAAAATCGTAAATCCTGAAACTATTCCGAACTCTAGAGGTATGAATTCAAGCAACATTTTAATGTTGTGAGTAAAACTGCCATGAGCTAACAGCAAGCTATGTGGAATATCAGAAGTTCCCGACTGTAAAAACGCAACTACTGGAACACCAATCACAACGAGAGAAAAAATAAGTATTGGAAACTTGCGAAGATCAGAAAAAAACTTGGGTATGACGCCTGCGTTGACGAGAAGCAGAAAGGCCAACAGCGTGATGCCAATGGCCGCAAATGGTGACCACAACAATGCAGATAGAGAAATGATTGGAAGAAGAAACAAGTTCTGGCGAGAGCGCACAACTTGAATCACCAGAAGAGCGCCAATCCAACTTGGCATCGCATGCTGGGGCACCCATTGCAGCAGTGTGGTGTTGCTGGAGAACTGGAATCGCCCAGCCCACCATTCAATGTGACCACCGTGAATCAGGCTTGAAGGCCGAAGTGCAAGCGTGCCCTGGATTCGAGACCCAATCGCATCGAGTCCACTGAACACGATGAATATGGGAAGAGAGAGGTATTTGCGCAGCCCATGAGCGCTAAAGAGACGTTGTAACAGCATGAGTGCAATCCACACACCGCAAAACATCCACACGCCTGTGGCAAACAGCGTTACATCTAAATTGCCACCGGCAACTTTGCCAATCAGGGGTCCAGGTAAATAAAAAGCCAGATAATGACGCATTGACCAAATTGCCTGACCATCGGCAAATACGTGCGTAACTGGCCATGAATGCTTGGTCAGAGTGCTGAGCAAATCATTGCGCATCACATCCCAGTCTTGAGTTCGTCCAAAGCCAAGATTCCACACACCTGTTGTTGCCACCCACGCGAATGAAAAGAAAGCCGTTATTGCGAGTGGAACAGTTTGTGAGTTTCCTGTGCCAGTTTTGAATTCACTTCGTTTGTATACAAAGGCGAGTATGTAGATGAGTAAACCAATAGCTGGGAGCGCAACAATCCACTTGCACCAGCCAATAAAGAAGAGAAACAGTGGAAATGTTAAATACAGCAGTGCTACTAAATAGAGCCGCGTCGGCTTTTCGGTTTCCATCTCTTCTCAAACAATAAGCCAATACTGAGGTACACAGAGACATTTACGGGCTGATAAGTGAATTACAGTCAATGTGGTGATGAGTAGAAAAACTGTTATAGCAATTCAGGGAATAGTGCTCTACATCATGTATGCGGCTATCGGTTTAGGTCGCATTCGAATCTCATTTGATCATCTACCTGTTGATCCTGGATATGAGTTCTTTGAAGACACTTATAAACACGGGGTGTCTGCGCTCATTAAAACTGAAGGCGGATACCTTGATATTCCGAGGCGAATAATCGCTGAAATAGTGACGTTGTTTCCCATTCGCCAAACAGGCAATGTTGGCTCAATGATCTGGCTGCTTATGGTCAGCGCTACAGCAGTATTTGTTGCTGTAATGGTGAAGCGGGTTCACCCAAGCAAAGTTCTAGCAATTGCATGTGGAGCCTGTGTTGTTCTTGCTCCATCGGCTAGCGAAAGCCAAATTGGTAACCAATCTGTTGTGAAGTGGTTTCTTATTCTGATTGCCAGTGTTGTGGTCTCGCTGCCGGACGAACATCAACTATCGGCTCGAACAACTGCATTCTTGGTTCTGTTGTCTGGCGTTTCTAATCCAATGACGTTCTTGGCCGCCGCGCCATTTGGGGTTTTGCTCGTGCAGAGAAAACTGGATATGAAAAATTCGCGTACCAGGCTGATTCTGGGGGCATTCATCATTGGGTTTGTCGTTCAACTCGTTTCCTGGAAAACAACCGGCGTTGGTGTTCAAAAGTACGACACGCGCACGTATTCGTTGTGGCCTGGGGCTGGTGCCTTCTGGTATTACAACTTCATCATTCCACCGCTGACATGTGCCGCATTTGTTGCGCGAGCAATGCTGCCCGAATGGTCATGGTGCCCAAAGCCATCGCGCTTCATTCTTAATCTTTCGCTTACTGGCCTCGTTCTGTTTTTGGTGACGTATGCGCTGAGCGGAATTGGCGATCGATACTTTGTTGTGCCGCAAATATTGGCATTCATTGTTGTTGCGCTTTACACCGTTCAACACTTCGAAGGAACAAATTTTATTTTGCGAGTAGCACTAGCGGTCAGCATCGCCATCTTTTGTCGAGCATCAGTGAAGTGGTACGACGCAGGATGGTTTTTATCAGATGGTCCCAAATGGAGTGAGCAAATAGATCACGCGAGAGTGACTTGTGCGGCTGATTTGATGCAGACCATCAAGCTTGAGCAAGCGTTGGGCACCACCGACTTGCCATGCACCGCGATACTTTCGCGAAGCTAAAACGACAGCAATTGTCGAAAGGATTTTCGGCAGAATTTCAATAACCGATTGATCTTTTGCCATTGGTTGGCAGATTGCCACATCGTTCCAGTGGACTCAGAGCCACGACGTTCACGATGTGAAACATGAACGTATTCCACGTTGAGTTTTTCTCGAACAGCCAAAATTGAAAGATAGATATTTGGAATTAAAGGATCGGCTGGCAATTTGCTGAGCATTGGTGCAAGCACGGTTGCGGAGTATGCGCGAACGGGTGAGTTTGGGTCCGGAAAACGGCCGAGGTATCGAGCGCGAAGAAAGTTGCGTAATAAGAAAGTGACGAACTTACGGAACCATGGGTCGACTCGATTACTCCGGATTCCCATGACAACGTCGCGACCTTGAGTAATTGCGGTGCACAGCAGTGGAAGTTCGGTTGCGTCAAACTGACCATCGGAGTCAAGTTGCATCACGATTGAACTTCCCGTGTTGAGTGCACGTTGGTACGCGTTAAACGCAGTTGGCCCATGGCCCAAGTTCTGCTGATTGGTTTCAACCGCGATGTTCAGATGAAGGCTGGCGGATAATTCGGCTAGCACCTGCAGCGTGTTATCGGTAGACACATCATTTTGAATACACATCGTGACCGTTGCTCCGCTGTTACGAAACGCTGTATCAATACTGGTGAGTGTTTCAGCAATGCCATCAGACTCATTAAAAATGGGCATGGCCACTGAAATACTGATTCCGTTGAGCGATGGGTCCATAGTGCTCATCTATTCAACCAGCCACGCGTTGCAATGTCATCACGATCCGCGTCTAGTGCATGGCCTTCGTCGCGTAACACCCCAGGTGTTTTAGACAGTGCAGCAATGAGCCCTTGCATCGGGGTATCACCAACTACTTGAATCATGTTGCGGGCCGCATAATGCGGATCGGATGCAATGTCCGACATGTCAAATACTGGCCCAACCGCAGCTTCGGCTTCTTCAAATATTGCGACTATTTCATCGCGAGTTCGTGTTGCGCACCATTTGCCCATCAGTTCTTGCAACAACTCGCGGTGTTCCATGCGCCCGGCAAATGTCGTGAACCGCTCATCCGTTTCCAGGCCAAGAATCTTCATTACGCGCGCAGCAACGGTGTCACTCGATGCAGATACGCCCACCCACTTGCCATCAACACACTGGTAGACACCACGCGGAACGGTGTACGGCAAGCCAGAGCCAAGCCGTGGCTGCAACTCTCCCGAAAGCTTGAATAACGAAATGACCGGGCCCATCATTTGGAAAATGGTGGTGAGCAGGTTCACATCCACAACCTGGCCAACACCAGAGTGCAAGGCGACCATCGCAGCAAACGCTGCGGTAATGCCTGTGACTTCATCAGTAAGTGCAATCGCAGGCAACATTGGCGGTCCGTCAGGGTCGCCGCTAATTGCAGCAAGGCCAGCCATCGATTCGGCAATGGAAGCAAAGCCCGGCCGTTTTGCATATGGCCCGTCTTGTCCGAAACCAGAAACACGAACTACAACTAGTTTCGGGTTGCGCGCAATCAACATGTCGGGGTGCAGGTCGAGTCTCTCCAGTGTTCCTGGACGAAAGTTTTCAACCAACACGTTTGCATCGTCGAGTAACTTCAAAAACAATTCACGGTCATCAGTATTCTTCAGGTCAAGTGCAATATTGCGCTTGTTGCGGTTCACTAATTTCCACCACAAGCCGCTGCCATCACGCGGGTCGCGCCAAGCCATGCCACGTAGTGAGTCGCCGGTGTCTGGTCGTTCAACCTTGATGACATCGGCGCCGAAGTCGGCTAAGTAACGAGCGCAGTTTGGTCCGGCAAGCACCGTGGAAATATCGAGAACTCGAATATCGGAAAGTGGCCCGCTCATTGGCAGTTGCCGCTAAAACTAAAAACCAGGTCGTGTGCGTCGAGTAACAGCAGAGTCATTCCACCAGCGACCACTAAACCGCCACGCGGTATGCAGTGGTTCACGCTGAACCGATGGTCCAGCTTTTGGCCACAACGCTTCAATTGCAGCAGCGATCGCTGTTGCTTCTTCGACGGTTGGGTTAGGTGTGACGCTGTGTTGCATTGCAGGCCTACAGCGGCATGTTGCCATGCTTGCGGCGTGGCAACTCTTCGCGCTTTGACTTCAACATTTCAAAACCGGCAATGAGCTTGATGCGTGTTTCCGCTGGGTCAATGACGTCGTCAACATAACCACGCTCAGCTGCTGCATACGGGTTCGAATACTTTTCTGTGTATTCGTTTACCAATTCGGCGCGACGAGCAACTGGGTCAGCTGCTTGTTGCAATTCGCGGCGGTACACAATTTCAACGGCACCTTGTGGCCCCATTACGGCAAGTTCTGCAGTTGGCCATGCATATGCAAGGTCGGCGCCAATGGACTTCGAATTCATCACTACGTATGCGCCACCGTAAGCCTTGCGCGTAATCACTTGAATGCGTGGCACGGTGCTTTCGCAATATGCGT
>JBAXBR010000055.1:0-8450 GCA_037141855.1 Actinomycetota bacterium
ATTCAGCGTTTGTCGTAGGGCTGCTCCATCAATATCAACGCTGAGCCACAAAGGGTGATTCTCATGTGCGGTGTCTACATCTGTTGTTGCAAATATGAGGGATCCCGCATCTGCAACTTCTCTGAGAAACTCTTGGTGTAGTGCGTAACTAAATGCGACGGCGAACATTGCCTGCACCGGACTTGTTAACTGCACCCCAACCACAACTGCGTCATCTTGGCGAATTGCATGAGTACTGACATCTCCAATCCCCTCCACCGCATGCACCCGAGCAAGGTCTGCAACCTCTGGTGACTTCGATACATCAATGGTGACAGTGGGCATCCATACGTTTTCGTTATAAAGCGTGTGCCCTATTTCTTTTGCAATGAACAATGACACACTCACAACTTCTCATATTACGCTTCAACACTGTCATGATCTTCCAATTCTGGGGTGCAACAAACGAAGAAATCTTTAGTTCTGTTGTTGGCGACGACTTATGCCCTGATGCATCACTCATTGCAACACGATCCATCACCATAAGCGCGCCGCCGCAGGATGTTTTTCCGTGGATTCGGCAAATGGGTTTTGGACGTGCCGGCTGGTACAGCTATGACTGGCTCGACAATCTTGGCCGCAAAAGTGCAACCAGAGTGCACGAAGAATGGCAGTCGGTTAAATCGGGAGACAAAGTGCCTTCTGGACCAATTTCATTCACTGCTGCCATTGTTGATGCACCGCGACACTTTGTGCTTGAAATTAAGTCTTTCGATAAGAAATCTCCGAAACTTCACTTCACTCTTGCGTACGAGTTGCGTGATGATCCAGAGGGAACTCGATTAGTCACGCGAATGCGGTCTCACATCAAACTTCCATTCGGATCAATATTTGAAAAACTCATCCTCGGGCCAGGTGATGGTTTCATGCTGCGACGCCAACTACTCACAATCAAGAAGCACGCCTCGCCCTTGGACAAAGTCGGGCGATAATCTCAATAACAATGAAAAACAGCGACATTCGCGTAGGCCTTCTTGCGTATGGCGCAATTGGGCACGAACACAACCTTGCAGTCCAAAACACCAGCGGTCTTGAACTGACGGCTGTGTGCGACACCAACCCAGAACGCGTTGTGGCAGCTCTTGCGCTTGCCCCACAGGCAACAGCATTTAGTGACGCAACCGAGATGTTGAATTCTGGACTACTTGATCTTGTGGTTATCTCTACCCCACCAAACAGCCATTTTCAGTGGGCAAAGGAATCGCTGTCACGCGGTATTCACGTTGTGCTTGAAAAGCCAATGGCACTAACTGCAGATGAATGCGACGAATTAATAGGGCTTGCTTCAAGCAAGAACCTCATGCTTGTGGTGTATCAGAACCGTCGGTTTGATGATGACTTTGTGACGCTGCGGAAAATCATTTGTTCGGGCGAAATTGGCGACGTGTACCACTACGACAGTTTTGTTGGCGGGTATTCACGACCATGCGATTACTGGCATTCAAACGCCGAAGTGTCTGGCGGTGCAATTTTCGATTGGGGAAGTCATTTCCTCGACCAGATTCTGAACATCATTCCTGACGATGTGGCTCATGTAAGTGGACAGAACCACAAGCGCGTATGGACACATGCAACAAACGCCGATCACGCACATGTCACGGTTACTTTCACCACGGGCAAGCAAGCAACCTTCGTTCATTCAGATCTTGCGGCTGCTCGCAAACCTAAGTTTTATATTCTGGGCACCGAGGGAGCAATCATTGGCGATTGGGACCCAGCCGGCGAACCAGCAGTTGCAGACTTGCCTGCAATCTTGACGGTGCATCACAAAGATGGAACCTCGCGAGTTACACCATTGCAGCCACTTGCACCACACGAATTTCATCGCTCCATCGTCGAGTACATCAACAACGGAACTCCAATGGAAGTGAATGCATTGCAATCTCGCAATGTTGTGGCAATTATGCAGGCAGCCGAGCGATCGGCCGTGCAAAACGCCATGCCAGTTGTGCCAGCGCTTCGGCGGTCATAACTAGTGACCGTCAACTGGGGATTTCTCGGTGCCGGTTACGTTGCCAGCCGCGGACTCGCCCCAGCCGTGCACACATCTCGTGGAGCAAACTTGTATGCCGTTGCCAGCCGAGATGAACAACGTTCTGCAACTCTTCAGCCAGAACGAGTGCATGCCACCTATGAAGACCTCTTGGCCGATGAGCGCGTTGATGCGGTGTACATCAGTTTGTCGAATAGCCAACATATTGAATGGGTGACGCAGTCACTTGAAGCGGGAAAGCATGTTTTGTGCGAAAAGCCACTTGGGCTAAATGCGATTGAGACAGAGGCGATGTTTGCAAGCGCCGCTACAAGCGACCGAATTCTGGTTGAAGCGGTATGGGGTAGATGGCATCCACGTTTTGCTCGCATGGTTGACGCGGTTGCCAGCGGAGAAGTTGGAGATGTCAAGCACATCGAAACCGCCTTCACATTTACCTCAGAGATGACCGACAACTATCGACTGAACCCACTGATGGGTGGTGGAGCGTTGCTTGATGTTGGGTGTTACCAAGCTCACGCGTGGGTGGCGCTCACTAATGGTGCAACCAATGTAGAAATTGAGAACCTTTCTCGCACTATTGGACCAACAGGTGTTGATTTAACGACTGATGTTTCGCTTCATATCAACAATTCGATCACCGCTCACTCCGTAAGTTCGTTCGCGCTACCCAGCCAACAGCAATTCATTGTTCAAGGGTCGAACGGAAGCATGCACACCGATGTAGGTGAATCGTTCACAACATGGAACGAAGCAAGTTCTCTTCGAATTAACGATGTAGTAGAAGAATTTGCTGTGACCAATGCATTTGTTGAAATGGTTGAAAACGTCAGTCGTGTGATTGAAGGCCAAGAAGGCTGGATTGTGTCAAGTGCAGACTCCATTCGCGTCGCCCACATTCTTGACGCCATTGCGCGCCACCCATAGTCAATTAATGACGGGTTAAGAAATACTTCGCCATTCTTCTTCCGTCCAATGCTTTCGTAGTTCTTCAGTAACAAAGTCCGTCACCCATCTGACCGTGTCAATCCACGGAAACTCCTGAGACATCACCTCGGTAAATGCCATGCCCTGCAACAGCAGTGCGGCATCATCGATGCCGAGCATGACACCTTCGTCTTCCCCCGGTGCCATGAGTCGTGACTCCAAGTCCAAGATTTTTTCAGAACTCCACCCATATGCGTTTTCGCCTTCAAATAGTTGGTCAAGCATGATTCCAAGAATTTGAGATAAGGCCAAGACGGCATCGTGCTCTAATGGCACCAAACGAGGTTCTTGCATAGAGCAATTCTTACTCAAAACACAACACTTGACAGCCAAAGCAAGGCTTATGTAACAATCTCACCGTCAACCTTGGTTGTCCTCGCACACATGTGCCATATGAACCCCAATGCAACAGGAATCCTCATGGACAACGAATTTATCGATCAGGTTGACGAAGACCTCAATGACAACTCACATGAACCAGCCACTAAGGGTGACGTTCGTAATCTCGCACTTCGGATTGAGCTGAGATTTACAAAGCTTGAGTCATCAATTGACCAACGGTTTTTACTACACGATTCGTCAATCAAGGAATATGTCTACAAACTCGGATGGAAGTTCTTTGGAGCCATAATCGGCACGATGGGAGTCATGTTCACAGTATTTGCCATGTTTCTTACTTCAACATTGAAGTAAAGCTATGCAATAAGAACTGCGCGCGGCTCAACGAGCGACTCACTAATTGAAATTGCTGCACGAATTCGTTGCTCAGCGATGTTCGCTGCATCTTCAGAGGCGGCATGAATACAAGCAATAACCGTTGAACTCTCAACTTTTTCGCCAACGCTTGGAATTGCATTAACTCCAACCCGCCAGTCAACAGGTGCACCAGGCTGCGTGCGACCGCCACCCAACACCACCACGCTCATACCAATTTCTTTGGCACCAACAGATTCAATCCATCCACTGCGCTCAGCCGTAACTTCACGAATGACTGGCGCAGAAACCAAATACTTTGTGGATTTTTCACAGAAATCGATTGGGCCACCCAGGGCAGAGATCATGCGAGCAAATTTCTCGAGCGCCGCACCACTCGTGAGTGATGCCTCAAGTTTGACCTTCGCGTCCATGCCATCTTTTGCCAAGCCTGCATCGACAAGGACCAATGTGCCAAGAGCAAGGACTACTTCGTGCATGCGAGGTTCACGTACTCCTTGCAAATAGTCCAGCGCATATTGCACTTCAATGGCGTTTCCTGCAGCGCTGCCGAGCGGTTGGTCCATATCGGTGACCAATGAGTGGCAACGAACTCCCGCACCTTGCGCCACGCTCGTAATGGTTTGAGCAAGTGCCTTGGCATCCTCAAGTTTTGCCATGAACGCTCCCCCGCCAGTGGTTACATTCATTGCCAACACATTCGTTCCACTCGCCAATTTCTTCGACAAAATCGATGAACAAATAAGCGGAATACTTTCCACCGTTGCCGTTACATCGCGAATGGAATATAAACGCTTGTCGGCAGGCGCCAAGTCATTGGTTTGCCCAATAACTGCACACCCAATGTCGCGCACAATGTTTTGAAAATTTTCACGCGATGGTGTGGTGGTGTAGCCAGGAATTGCTTCCATTTTGTCGCACGTTCCTCCGGTATGGCCAAGGCCGCGTCCCGAGATCATGGGAACGTACGCGCCGCATGCAGCGAGCATTGGTGCAAGCATCAGGCTGACGGTGTCGCCCACGCCGCCAGTGGAGTGTTTGTCGACAACTGGACCATCAAGATTCCAGGTAATGCTGGTGCCGCTACGACGCATTGCATCGGTCAGTTGCACCGTTTCATCGATATTCATTCCCCGAATGCGCACCGCCATGGCGAAGGCACCAACCTGGGCATCGCTCAGTGACATGTCAGTGATTCCTGCAACCACATCGTCGATCATCTGCTTACTTAATGCTCCACCGTCGCGCTTGATTGCGATCATTTCAGCTGGAGTGAGGTGAATCATGGGGTTATCCGCACCCTACCCCTGCCTACAGAATGGCGCCGGGCAGCCACAGCCCGTGTTTTGGCGCTATGGCCTACGTCACGGCTCTATCCACATAAGGGGGCAGTTTTCCCACTAGATTCCCAATGCCCGTAAATGCGGGTTTTTTACCCCTTAAGGAGAAAATCATGAAAAAAGTAATCGGAATTGCAGCAGCAATTACAGCAGTGTTGAGCTTTTCGGCATGCGGTAGCAGTTCAACCCCTGACACCACAATGGCACCAGACACCACTGTTTCTTCAGACACTTCAATGCCAACTGACACAACAATGGCAGTTGAGACAACCACTACTGGTGGCTGATTTTTCAATCTTTGAAAATTAATTAAATGGCCTCGTTCTTCGGAACGGGGCCATTTTTTTATTTACTCGTTGGTATTTGCTGCTTCAGCTTCAGCAATTTGTTTGCGGACATCGTCCATATCTACTTTGCGAATTGCATCAATCAACTGGTCGAGCGATGCAGCAGGCATGGCACCCGGCTGACTGAACAACATCACTCCATCGCGAAACGCCATGATGGTGGGAATTGACTGAATTCCCATTCCACCCGCAAGTTCCTGATTGTTTTCTGTATCCACCTTGGCAAAACGAATATCAGCATTTGCTTCAGCAGCCTTTTCAAAAATTGGTCCAAACATTTTGCACGGACCACACCATTCCGCCCAGAAGTCAACCAAAGTGATTCCGTCAGACATGACAGTTTCTTCAAACGACTCAAGTGTGAGATTGATAGTTGACATAGTGGCTCCTGACGTGGTTGTGAGTGCCTCTAATTTACTGTCAAATTTGTTTATTCGCCGCCACTAAAACCTGGTGTTGCCTTCAATCCTGCAATCAATTCTGCAACTTCGGCCTTCGTGAGCTTGGCTTCAGGGTGACGTCCAAACGTTGTGTAAAAACTTGGAGGCATTGAACCATTCTGAATGACTTCGATCGAGTCATCTGCTCGATGTCCTGTATTCCATTCCTGATAGTTCACCGCACTGCGCCCTTCATCGATATGGCTTTGTACCACCCATGAAATTGGGGCCACTGATGCATAGGACGGATACTTCACTTCATTTGAATGACACCCAAAGCATGCACGCACCATCAGTTCGCGCGTGCGCGGTGATGACCAAGCTGGTTCACCATTTATAGGCGGATTCGTATGATTCTTGCCATACGGAATGGCTTGAATGACGATCAGCGTTCCAACTGTTGCTGCCAAAAACACCAAAAGCAAGCGAGTATTCGTTGTTGAACTGTTTCTGTTCTTATACACATACAACAGAGTCGGTCCAGCGATGAACGACGTGAGCACGATGTAACCAATTGGAGGCATTCCAATGAGAATGCTGACAACCAAGAACACCAGCGCAAATGCAATGACCACACTTGAGGCGACTTTGTACTTCTTCATTTCTGGCCAGAGCCATGACAAAAATTTCTGAACTAATGCCCACACTTTTTTCACAATAAATCTCCCTTTTTGCCATCGAGTCGTTCGCGCAAGAAATCGGCATGTCCGCAATGACGGGCATATTCTTCAATCATGTGGATCAGTATCCACCGTAGCGATACTTGCTGCCCTGCCTGAGTGCGGGTGGCCAATGACACATCGTCAGGGACCTTCCCCTCAATAGCCATATGGGATTCTCCGATTGCACGCTGAAGTATTTCAATTCCTTCGCTCAATGTTGCAACATCAGAAAATTCAAAATCACTGTCTGCTGTTCCAATCAACACACCATCTGCGGCAAAGAAATCTGGGAGTTCCGATTCATTAAGCAGAATGCGACGAAACCAGTGACGCTCGACCTCGGCCATGTGCCGCAGCAGCCCAAGTATTGAAAGATTTGATGGTTCAACTGCATGGCTACGAGCCTGTTCATCGGTCAATCCGGTCGCCTTAGCGACGAGCACTGCTCGATACTGATCAAGGAATTCATTAAGCGTGTCCAATTCAGCGTTCATCTACTTGTGAATGTTAGCAACAGTTCAATTGTTGTTTACCTAAACATGAACTCTTTTCAAGGTTGAAATGTAACAATCAAACTGTGATTCGCATTCGACGAACCGCTACCGCGGTTCACGTTCGACGGCGAGACCTCATTGCCTACTCGGATTTCCGTTATGCAATTTCAGGTCAGTTTGTTTCACAAACCGCAGATGCACTTACGTCATTCACTCTTGCAGAGTTGCTCGTGTTTTCATTCAATTCAGCTCCATCGCTATCGGCAATGACATGGACACTTTTTATGAGCGCAATTCCACTCATTGTTGTGGGGCCAATTGCAGGACATCTTGCAGATCGATTCAACCGAAAGGTATTGCTCAAGCAGGGACATATTGCACGAGCACTGTTAACTGCATGCGCGGTACTTGCGACAAATAATCAATTTCGCATCATTGGATATGTCGTTTTTGGTTTGCTACTTGGGCTCACCAGAATTCTCTACACAGCAAGAGCCA
Source organism: Actinomycetota bacterium (assembly GCA_037141855.1). Lineage (GTDB taxonomy): Bacteria > Actinomycetota > Acidimicrobiia > Acidimicrobiales > Ilumatobacteraceae > UBA3006. The sequence continues at coordinate 7,515 of JBAXBR010000055.1, forward strand.
CCGCCTTTCCAAGACTTGTTCGTAAACACGAACTAGTTGCTGCAGATTCAACTTCTTTAATAGTTGGCGTAATCGCCGGTTCCGCCGGTGCAGGTATCGGCATGATTCTTGCTACCCATTCGGCCACTGCAGCACTTGTAATTGCAACACTTGGCCAATCACTAGCGGCGTGTTTATTTGGGCGCATTTCGCTTGACTTAGGTAAGGGCACAAAAAGAGCTGTGCGCGGTCACTTCAAGTCGATCCTCAATCAGCTGAAGAAACCAAAAACCAAGTTTGCAATGTATGCAACGGCAAGCCATCGATTCATTTTGGGAATTTGCATTGCCAGCGTTTCACTTCTTGTTGATTCTGCTTATGGTTTACACACCACTGGATATGTTGCTGTATTGGGCTTTTCTGCAGCAGGCGCATTCTGCGGATCCATCACTTCTGAGTGGGTATCTGAGCATTTTCCACGTAGATCAATCACAGTCATCGCCTTCTCGGCTTCGTCCATGGTCTCACTCATTTCTTGTTTAGCGACAAATCCTCGAATTGGATTGATATCCGTTGCGTTTGCAACATTTCTATTTCAAAATCTTCGAGTTCGATCAGATGCAACTATTCAGTCAAACGTCTCTAAGTCAAATATCGGTCATGTTTTTGCGGCATACGACATGATGTACAACCTTGCGTTCATCATTGGCGCGATCGTGGGAATTGGCTTAAGGGGAATGCTCAGTTATTCCGCAGTTCTTGCCTGCACGTCTGCATGCTTTGCTGCAATGTCAATTATGTTTACAGCTATCAATGATGGAAAACTCGAAGGCGAAACTTCGCCGAGCCATCACCCCTCTATTTGGCGAGAGTTTGCGAGAAAACCTGTAATTGCTGGGTAATTGTTCGGTTCGCACGCACTGAACGAGCAGTCGAGTAGATGATTGAAAATGTGGG
>JBAXBR010000056.1:0-7993 GCA_037141855.1 Actinomycetota bacterium
CGTTCGGCAAGGCGAGACATGAGTGGAAGAAACACCAACTGTCCGCTTGCCGATGCGGCAGTGAGCGCCCCTGTTACTAAGCCTCTGCGCTTGACAAACCAGCGCGATGCAACGGTGGATGCAAACACTGTGGCCATGCACCCCGAGCCAATGCCTACGACTCCACCCCACAGCAAGTACAAGTGCCACGGTTGGGTGATCTGTGTGGTGAGCAGCGCGCCAACAGAGATGATGGTGAGCGCGCTCATGGTTACGCGGCGTAGGCCATAACGAAGTTGCAGTGCGGCGGCAAAAGGGCCTACGAACCCAAACAAGATGACATTGATACTGACTGCAGTTGCAATGGTCGCGCGACTCCACCCGAACTCGGCGTGCAATGGGTCAATCAGAATTCCAGGTGCACTACGAAACCCTGCGGCACCGAGCAAGGTAATGAAGGCGACCACAAAGATGACCCAGGCGTAATGGAACTTTCTCTGGGCCACTTGCACTCGTACGACAATAATCAAAAGGATTAGGGTTTTACCTATGACTTCCGAACACGTCGATGTAGTGGTGGTAGGTGCAGGTTTGTCAGGCATTGGTGCCGGCTACCACCTGCAAACAATGAGCCCAGATCGAAGCTACGTCATATTGGAAGGTCGTGACGGCCTGGGTGGTACATGGGACTTATTTAAGTATCCCGGTATTCGTTCAGACAGTGACATGCACACACTCGGGTTCAGTTTTAAACCCTGGACCGAAGCAAAGTCCATTGCCGATGGCCCTTCAATTCTGCAGTATCTCAAACAAACAGTTGCGCAGTTCGGAATAGATAAGAACATTCGATACGGACAGCTAGTAACAAAAGCAGAGTGGTCAACTGACGATGCTCAGTGGACAGTGACCTCGACAAACAAGGCAACAGGAGCAAGCAACACCATTACGTGTTCGTTCCTGTTTATGTGTTCTGGTTACTACAGCTACAAGAAAGGACACACTCCAGAGTTTGCGGGTCGCGACCGATTTAAGGGAACTGTTGTGCACCCTCAGGACTGGCCGACGGATCTTGACTATGCGGGCAAGCGTGTAGTGGTCATTGGTTCTGGAGCAACTGCGGTCACCATCGTTCCATCTATGGCAGACAAAGCCGCGCACGTCACCATGTTGCAGCGTTCGCCGACATACATGGTGTCACGCCCAGACCACGACGTGATGGCTAATCGCATGCGCAAAGTGTTGCCACCGAAGATGGCGTACAACCTCACGCGTTTCAAGAACACCTGGCGCCAACAGTTGGTGTACAACAAAACGCGCACCGATCCAGACAAAGTGAAGCAACTCTTGCTTGGCGGAATCAAGATGGAACTTGGCGCCGACTACGACATTGCTAAGCACTTCACACCTGCATATAACCCGTGGGACCAGCGCTTGTGCCTCGTTCCCAATGGCGACTTCTTCAAAGCAATGCGCGCAGGCAAGGCTTCCGTTGTTACTGATCACATCACATCGTTTACGGAAACAGGTATTCAACTGGCTTCTGGCGAGCACCTGGATGCCGACATCATCATTACGGCAACTGGGCTTGAGCTCGTGACGCTTGGTGAAATGGATTTCTTTGTCGATGGCAGTCAGGTGGACTTCGCAAAAACTTGGACGTACAAGGGCTTCGCTTATTCAGATATTCCAAACTTGGCTTCCACATTTGGTTACATCAATGCATCGTGGACATTACGTTCCGACCTCACAGCTGAATACGTGTGCAGATTACTGAACCACATGCGCAAGAAGGGCGTTGCTCAGTGCACACCGCGATTGCGCGAGCAAGACCACAACATGAAAGAGCGCCCATGGATTGACGGGTTCTCCTCGGGCTATATGCAGCGCATGATGCACCGCATGCCGAAACAAGGCGACCACGAGCCGTGGATTAACCCACAGAACTATCGCCGCGACAAGAAGATGTTTAAGCATTCACCAATTGACGACGGTGTGATGCAGTTTTCGAAGCAATCTGCACGTGTCTAACGAAAACCTGCTGCGGCTTATTCGCACTATTCCCGACGTGCCGTCTCCGGGAATAATGTTTCGCGACATCACGCCATTACTTGGCGATGCTGATGGGTTTCGTCAGACCATTGCGGCCCTCATCGATGTGGCTCCAAGTCACACGGTTACCAAAGTTGTTGGAGTAGAGGCGCGAGGGTTCATCTTGGCTGCTCCTGTAGCTGAAGAACTTGGCGCTGGGTTTGTGCCCGTGCGCAAACCTGGCAAATTGCCGTGGAATGTAGTTAGTCAGGACTACGAACTTGAATATGGAACCGACCGCTTAGAAATTCATGAAGACGCGGTGAACCATGGAGACACCGTGCTGATTGTGGACGATGTGTTGGCTACAGGCGGCACAGCGTCAGCTGCGATTCGCTTGGTAGAGGGCTTAGGCGCAACAGTTGCCGGGCTTGTGTTTCTGATTGAACTTGACGACCTCGGTGGTCGGGCAAAACTGGGCGACTACCCAGTTGCCTCAGTGCTGCACTACTAGTTTTCTACTCGTCGTCTTCAAGGTCGATCACGGCGTCGTCGTCAGCGGGAAGTTCGGCAATATTTTGTCGCTGACGAAGTTCGTCAATCTTTTTAATTTCGCGACCAAGCCCTTTGAAGCGTTTACCAACCGTAAGGTCGTCAAGTTCTTCTTGCAGTGTGTCGAAGTTTTTCTTCACCTTTTCAAGCGATTTCGTGTAGAGCTCCCATTGCTTTTTGAATTTGCCCATCATCTGCATAATTTGCGCAGCGGTCTCTTCGGTGTGGAAGCTTTCGGTGGCCTGACGAACGACGACGAGGAATGCGTACAACGTGAGCGGGGAGCACAACACCACTTTGCGCTCAAGCGCCCAGTCAATGAGTTCGGGGTCTGCTTCATGCACAAAACCGGTGATGCTTTCATTGGGTACAAAGAGCAAAACATAGTCAAGAGAATGCTGTGTGGTGGACACCACGTAGTCACGTTTTTGTAGTTCGGTGACTCGTGCACGAACCGCGATCATAAACTCGCGCTTCAACTGTTCGCGTGAAGTTGGCTCGGTTGCGCCAACATATTTCGAATACGAGTCGAGTGGAAACTTTACGTCCATGTACAGCACGCGGTCTGGCGGCATGAGGAACGTGTAGTCGGGGCGACCGCCACCGGTAATGGTGTCTTGCTTTTCGTAGTTGATGCCTTCAATGAACCCAGCTGCACGCAGCATGTCTTCTGCCATGCGCTCACCCCATTGGCCGCGCGCTTGTGAACTGGAAAGCACACTGTTCAAGTCGCCTGCAGTTTTTGCAAGTGCGGCAACTGCTTCTTCTACGTTGCCGAATTTGGTGGTGTTCTGTTCACGCAATGTGGAAATTTCGGCGTCCATTTCGGCGATGCGTCGACCGATGTCTTCTTGGACGTTGCGGAGCGAAGTATCAATTTGTTGGGCACTCTTGCCGAAACGTTCTCCTGATGCTTCGGCAACGCGGTCGGCTGCAAGTTTGATGGACTCCTCACGATCACGCCGCGACTGTTCGGTAAGTGCCGCGAGGGCGTCGGACAGTGCAGATTGCACGGCGTTGTTCACTTGGCCTGTGATGTCGACTTGCGGCATTGGCTCGTAGTTCGGCGACGAAGGTGCTGTGCTCCGGTGAGTTACGAGATAGAGAGCACCTGCGCCAATGGTGAGGCCCACGATGAGGGGAAGGATGAAGTCCATCACGCGATGGTACTGAAAGGGTGAAGCACGTTTTTGCGGCTATGCGCGCGGGTGGTGGCAGGCCACATAGTGGCCATCTGCTGCCAAGCGCAACATCGGCTCTTCGCTGGCGCACAATTCAGTTGCGGCAGGGCAACGAGTACGGAAGCGACAGCCCGAAGGTGGGTCGAGCGGCGATGGTGGCTCGCCCTCAAGCAGGTTTGCCGAAACTTTTCGCTCTGGGTCGGGAACTGGTACCGAACCCACGAGTGCCGACGTGTAGTGGTGCAAGGGGCGCGAGTACAGCTCGTCTGGTGTAGCAATTTCGCAAATCTTGCCTAGGTACATCACCATGATTCGGGTGCTTACGGCTTTCACCACTGAAAGGTCGTGAGAAATGAAAATCAGAGTGAGGCCGTAGGCGTCTTTCATGTCTTGCAGCAAATTCAGAATTTGGGCTTGAACACTGACGTCAAGTGCCGACACTGGCTCGTCGCAAATAAGGAGTTTCGGTTCTAGCGCAAGTGCACGCGCAATACTGATGCGCTGACACTGTCCACCAGAAAACTCGTATGGGCGTCGATCACGAACAAGGGCTGGGTCTAGACCAACTGAGTTCAGAAGTTCGTCTACTTTTGCAGAGCGTTCAGCTTCATTTCCGCGGTTCCAAATTTTGAGAGGTTCTTCAACTGCGCGGCTCACAGGGAATCGTGGGTCAAGTGAACTCACTGGGTCTTGGAAAATCATTTGCATCGCCGGGCGCACGTTACGTAAATCTTTTTTGCTTAACTTGGTGATGTCGGTGCCTTGAAACACAATTGAGCCAGAAGTTGGTGCTGGCAATTGCAGGATCGCTTTTCCGAGCGTGGACTTTCCGCAACCCGACTCACCAACGATGGAAAGTGTTTCTCCTTCAACGAGGTCAAGGCTTACGTTCGAAACCGCTTTGACAACACGTCCGCCACCAAGATCGAATTCAACAACTAGGTCTTGTATTTGCAGCAAGGTTTGATCTGCTGGGCGCAGGTGTGCTGTATTGCCGCTTGCTGTAGTGGTCATTGTGCGGCTCCAAGCGGGAAGAAGCATCGGTATTGATGTCCGTTGCTGTCTGTAGTGAGGTCAGGGTGCTGCGTACGGCACTTCTCTTGTGCGTACGGGCAACGTGAAGCAAACAAGCAACCAGGCTCTGGCTTGGTTGGATCGGGCAAGCGACCCTCGATAACAGGAAGTCGTGAACCAGATGGAGTAGAGAGGCGCGGAATCGACTTCATGAGCGCTTCGGTATACGGCATGCGCATACGTGCGAAGAGGTCTTTAGTAGTTGCGTATTCAACAACTTCACCGGCATACATCACCGCAATTTTGTCGGTGTGTCCTGCAACTACACCTAGGTCGTGCGTAACCAACACCATTGACATGTTGAGTTCTATTCGCAATTCACTGAGCAATTGCAAAATTTGAGCTTGAACTGTTACGTCCAGTGCCGTAGTTGGTTCGTCGGCGAACAACAATTTCGGATTACAAGCAAGCGCAATGGCGATCATTACGCGCTGTCGCATACCACCCGACAATTGCCCTGGAAATTTTTTGAGGGCCTGTTCAGGGTCGGGGATACGCACACGACCGAGCAGTTCAATTGCACGCTTGCGTGCCTCGTCTTTTGAAAGTCCCAGACGAACAGTGAGACCTTCCATGATTTGAGAGCCAACGCGTCGAACAGGGTTCAGTGCGGTCATTGGGTCTTGGAAGATCATTGCCATTCCTGTGCCCCATGTTTCGCGAACTTCCTCGCGGGAAAGCGACGATATTTCCTTGCCGTCAAATGTGACGGTTCCGGTGCGAGTGGCAGTTGGCGCAAGTAGACCCATGGATGCACGCGAGAGCACGGTTTTGCCAGATCCAGATTCGCCCACGATTCCGATGCTTTCGCCGGCCGCAATGTCGAGAGTTACGCCCTTCACTGCGTGCAGGTTCCCACGGCTAGTTGCAAACGTGACTTCGAGGTTTTCGAGTTTGAGCATCGATGTCACAATTTTGCCTGTCGTTGATCGAGTTGTTTACGAATCACATCTCCGATGTAGTTGCAAGAAATAACGGTGAGCGCAATGAACACCAGTGGGACGATGATGATGTGCGGAGCAAATTCAATATCGTTGCGACCTCGAGCCACCATGCTGCCCCAACTGGTTCCGTCTGGGACGCCAGCGCCGAGGAGTGAAAGGGAAGCTTCAGCAACGATGACCACGCCAATTGCCAAGAATGCAACAGCAAAAATTGCTGGCAGCACGTTTGGCACAATGTGACGCCAAATGATGTTGCGATCTTTGGAGCCCATGCTTCGCGCGGCAAGAACAAATTCACGGTTAGACCATGACAGTGTGGCCGCACGGGCGATGCGTCCAAGAATTGGAATGATCACGATGGTGAGCGAAATGACGAGTACCAAAATTCGACGACCAGTCGACGTAGGCACGTTTGGGTCGACGTTGGTTGCCAGCACTGCAATGAGCGCAAGCGAGAGCACCAAGTTAGGGATGGAGAGCACCACATTGAACAAAGTGGAAACTACATAGTCAAACTTGCCGCGAACATATGCAGCGGTAATTCCGATGGCGCTTCCAATGGTGCCGCCAAGAAACACTGCGGTAAATGAGATGAACAGAGAGATACGTGCGCCGTAAACAATGCCAGAAAATATGTCGTAACCGTTTGAATCGGTTCCCAGCAGGTGGCCTTGTCGCAGCGGCGTTACCGAAAGTGCATTGTCGAATACTTCGTCCCACTTAGGCAGCGGAAGCCATGGTCCGAAAATTGCGAAAAAGATGATCAGAATAAACCAGGCCACCGTTAAACGGAAGACCCATGATTTCTTAACGGAGTCCACGGCGCTCCCTTGTTCGAGGGTCTACAAACCCTGATGCGATATCGACGACAACGTTAAAGAGAACGTATCCAACAGCGACCATTGCGATCAGTGACTGCAGCGCAACGTATTGGCGGGTGCCAAGTGCGTAAATGATTTCAAACCCGACTCCTTGAATGGAGAAGATATTTTCGATCACGATGGCGCCGCCAATAAGGCCGCCCATGTTGAGCGCTGCAGAGGTCATGAGTGTGATGCTGGAGGGGCGAAATACGTGGCGCCACAAAATGCGACGGTCACTCAGTCCCTTCGATGCAGCCATGGTGACGTAGTCCTCTTTCAGTGTGGCGATTACGTCAGAGCGGAGGAGGCGGGTGTACGCGGCGATGAGGCCAAATGACAGGCTGGCAACCGGCAGCACCATGTGTTTGAAGTGTTCTGCGAGTCCTTGGCTCATAGGCACATAACCAAGTGGTTCAACCCAACCAAGCTTGACGCCAACGACGAGGGCAAGAATAAGCCCGATTGCAAAACTTGGAATAGACGAAAACGTGAAGAGTGTGCTGCTGACGGCGCGATCGAACTTTGACCCTGCGCGGTATGCGCTTGACAAGCCAAGCGGAATGGAAACCGCAAGGGCAACGATTTGGGAATACAACATGAGCAGTAGCGATTTGGGAAGTGCGTTGCCCAAATGGCTGGCAACTGTTTCTGAACCACCGGCAAAATAGAAACTGCCGAAGTCGCCATGAACGAAGCTGTTCAGCCATTTGAAGTAGTAGCCGAAAAACCCTTTATCGAGTCCGAGCTGGTGTCGAATGATCGCCTTGAATTCTTCGGGTTGACCTGGGAGCATGATGTCTACGGTGTCTGCTGGAAGCAAACGCATGAGGAATGCAACAAGCAAGGTGACAAGAAAAAGCACAAGTACAAGTTGTGCAATGCGCTTTGCTAGTTCCCCAAGTTTGTTCATGAATCCCGTCCCCCGTACATCATTACAAAAAAGAGGGCGGTGATGCAATTGCACCACCACCCTCTGACTTTTTGGTTACCTCATTGCTGAGGCGCTACTTCGGAATTACTTACTGATGTAAACACCCGTGAAGTTCATACCGTAGTTAGCCATTGCCTTGGCCTTACCACCAGCAAGTAGTGGAAGTCCGTCGATGCCCTTGAGCTTCTTGTTCACGAACATGTCGTACTCGGTGGTTGCAACTGCAGTTGAGTAGGTATTGTCCTGAACAATCTTGGTTGCTGACTTGTATAGAGCAGCCTTCTTTGCTGCGTCGCCTTCTCCACGAGCGGCGAACAACGCAGCGTCAAGCGCAGCATCATTCGTCTTCGACAAGTTCAATATCTTGCCCAAAATAGCAAGGGTAGGAATCTTGGTGAGTGGGTTTGGTGAGTCAGGTCCGAAGTTGTTCGAAACCCAGAA
>JBAXBR010000057.1:0-7988 GCA_037141855.1 Actinomycetota bacterium
CCTGCGTTCTCGTGTGCGTAGTTACTTTGGAACAAACGTGACTCGTTTGTTCCAAAGTAACTACGCACACGAGAACGCAGGTTGCTGGCCTTGCCCACATACAACACTTCGCCTTGCGCATCGGTGAACATGTAGACACCAGTAGTTCGCGGCAATGTCTCGGTGAGCTTTAATTTGTTTGCTTGCGGATGCGAGCCAATCTTTGGTAATGCAATGAGATCATTCAGGTCGTACACGCCAAAACCTGCAGCACGTTCAATTAAGTAGTGCAACAAATCCCCAGTAGCCAACACATCGTTCATCGCGCGGTGAGCTGGTTGATGTTTGAGCCCAAGGCTTTCGGCCAACGTAGACAGTTTGCAGTTTGGAACTTCGTTGCGCACGAGTCGCCTTGCTAACGAAACCGTGTCCACCACTTTGTTGGTGAGCCTTGGTCTACCATCGCGCTCTAGGGACGACTGAATAAACCCCATGTCGAATCGCGCGTTGTGGGCCACGATCACCGAGTCGCCAATGAATTCGACAAGGTCGTCGAGCACATCTTCAATTGGTGGTGAATTCATCACCATGATATCGGTGATGCCGGTGAGCATGACGATGAAAGACGGAATTGCGCACCCGGGGTTCACCAACGTGTTAAACCGAGCAATCTCTTCTCCACCTTGATACTTCACCGCGCCAATTTCGGTAATGCCGCCAACTTCGGCAGACGAGCCAGCAGTTTCTAAGTCAAGAACACAAAACACCACATTGGACAATGCCGGACTTGCATCGTCGAGTGAGAGCTGCATGATTTACCGAGTGTAATTCTCGATTCGCGTACATAAATGATCAAGCTCGGCTCGATCATGGCTGACCACAATGGCACTCACACCAAGGCGAACCAAATGTTCGCGAATCTGGTTTCGCACGCTTTCACGAGACTCTTCGTCTATTGCGGAAAGCGGCTCATCCAGCAACACTGCGCTGGGGCTGCCGATAAGTGCGCGAACAATAGCAACGCGTTGGCTTTGCCCTCCAGACAGTGTTGGAGCCATCTGTAATGCAACATTGGCAACACCAAATTGTTCCAGCATCTCGGCGGCCAATTTTCGTGCCGCAACGCGTTTCATACCCCGCATCTGCAACGGGAAAGCAGCGTTATCCACAGCAGTCATGAATGGAAATAACGAATGATCTTGAAACACCATGCCGATGTTTCGTAACTCGGGCTGCACAAAAAGGTGCTTGGCCGGTGCGTCGACAGTTACTCCATCTATTTCCAGTTCACCTTCGCCAAGCGGGCACAGCCCGGCAATTGTGCGCAATACAGATGTTTTCCCAGAGCCGTTTGCTCCGAACATGCCAACAATTTCGCTGCCGACATCTATGGAGAGCCCACGAGAGAAACTTCCCACTTCAACGGTGCCATGCAATGAAATCATTAGGAACTTCCGCCGATCCAGCGATCACGCAACCCCACAAGCAACCCAACAGATACTGCGACCAACAGAAAGCTCAGCGCGTACGCGCCCTCCGGGTTGCTCTCCAACATGGTGTACACCGCAAGCGGTGCGGTTTGTGTTCGACCCTGAATATTTCCGGCAAAGGTAATGGTTGCCCCAAATTCGCCAAGTGCCCTCGCCCACGCAAGCATGAGGCCAGCAACCAGCGATGGCTTTAGCAGCGGCAACGTGACCCGCATAAACCGGGTGATGTCGGTTGCGCCCATTACTGCAGCAGACTCCTCGTACTTCACATCAATAGATCTCAGTCCACCTTCAAGTGACAAGACTAAAAATGGAAGGGCGACAAATGCTTCAGCGATAATCACTCCCCACAGCGAATACGTCAGTTGAATCCCGAAGAGCGAGTTGAGCAAGCCTCCTAGGAGTCCATTCGACTTGCCATAGGCGCCAAGTAATGCCACGCCGCCAACTACAGGTGGGAGCACCATGGGCAATAACACCAATGCCCGAACGAAGCGACGGCCCGAGAATTGCATGCGCGCCAAACACCATGCAAGTGGCAAGCCGAGCACAAGTGCCAACACGGTTGCACATACCGATGCGTACAGCGAGATTCGCAAGGCATCGCGAGTTGCTACATCAGTTAACTGTCTACACAACGTTGACCAAGCAACCCGCTTCAACAACCCAACTACAGGCAAGGCAAGAAACACCACGCCGAGCAGTGCTCCAATGCGCACAAAGCGTGGCGTTCGCGAACTGACACTGTTCATTTACGGCGCCAGGAATCCAAACGCAATCAACACCTTTTGCCCAGCCGGCGAAAGCACAAAAGCAATGAATGACTCTGCCTGCTTGGAATTCTTGCTTCCTCGCACAACGCCAATTCCGTACATCGCCTTTACGTTCTTTCCAGCAGGAATGCTGATGGTCGCCACAGATTTTTTGGCGGACAATGCATCGGTCGCATACACAATTGCTGCATCGGCATCTCCAGTTGACACGGCATTCAGCGTGGCGGTCGCGTCTACACCCCGTGTAATTTTTGACTCCGCTATGACAACGCCATAACGCGACAACACTGTTGCTGCGTATATGCCACAAGGCACTGTCTTTGCACACAGCGAAATGACTGACGACTTACTCAAATCGGCAACAGTAGTAATACCAAGCGGATTTCCAGGCTTAACAACCAACTGCATTGAATTTCGCGCAAACACTTTCGGCGACTTCACCACATTGCCTGTAGCCAACAATTTGTCGAAGCTTGTTAAGTCGGCGGCAGCAAACACATCTGTTGGTGCACCGGATTGAATTTGTGATACCAAACTGGAAGATGAAGCGAAATTGAATCGCACCTTGATGGAAGGGTTTGCCTTTTCGAACTGCTTCCCTATCTCGGTATACACGTTGACCAAAGACGCCGCTGCAGAAACGGTGACCGTGGTTTTCTTGGCCTCGATCCGCTCGGCGTGAACTGGCGTCGCGACTGCTGCAACAAATATTGGTAAGACGACCATAAGCGATCTCGCTTTGGCTAAAATAGTCACAGTGAGACTATATACACCATCTGTGCTTGACCACATAGTCCTCGCCATCATCTGCGAAAAGCCAATGCATGGCTTTGCCATTTCCAAGGAACTTGACGCTGACGAATCTCTCGTGACCGTCATGAAGGTGCGTCGCCCCCTGGTGTATCGATCTATAAACAGTCTTGAAGCAGCAGGACTTATTAAGCCAACGAAAACTGAAGCAGGCGTGCAAGGTTCTGACCGAACGGTCTATTCCCCTACTGCTCGCGGGAAGACCGAGTCATCGCAGTGGCTGAACAGCATTGTTGAACACCCACGAGATGCGCGCATTGAGTTACTAGCGAAGTTTGTTTTGCGCGGAAGATCCAACATGCCAAACACCAGCCTTGCCAGGCGTCAGCGAGAACTGTTTTCAACTTTTGCACATGATTTCAAGGTTCGGGAGCGCTCTGCAGACCCAAATGCCAAGTTGGTTGCACGCTGGCGTTACGAATCAATCAACGCCATGATTCGCCTGCTCGATTCGGTGATTAAGGGATAATTGCCTAGAGTTTGGATATACGAGGAGGGTCGCATGATTCACGAAGTAATTGAAAAATGGCACCTATACATGAAGGGTCAGCTTCCCGGTGGCCTTGATGAATTGCTCGACGACGATGTGGTGTTCATCTCCCCCATTGTGTTCACCCCTCAAGAGGGCAAAGCAATCACCACGTTGTACCTGCAGGCTGCAGGGCAAACACTTCCAGGTGAGAAAAAATCGTCAGGTACGCCTACTAAAGACGACAAATCATTCCGCTATATCAAGGAAGTTCTCAGTGGCAGTACAGCAGTCTTGGAATTTGAAACCTACATCGAAGGTAAATATGTCAACGGAATCGACATGATTACCTGCAACGATGCAGGCAAAATCATTGAATTCAAAGTCATGATTCGTCCATTGCAAGCAATCAATCTTGTGCACAAGCAAATGGGCGAAATGCTTGAGCGCATGAAGCCCTAAACAACTAACCTGTTGCTATGAGCCCAACGTACGAAGACCACTCCAGCCACCGCATAGGCCTGCTTCGCGCCATGGTGCTTGGCGCCAACGACGGCATTATCAGCACTGCCTGCTTGGTTCTGGGTGTTGCAGCAGCCACCACGGAACGCTCTGCAATTCTTACTGCCGGAATGGCTGGCCTCGTCGCAGGTGCAGCAAGCATGGCTCTTGGCGAATACATTTCTGTAAGTTCACAGCGTGATTCTGAGCAATCCGACATTGCCAAAGAACGATGGGAACTAGAAAACACACCGGATATCGAACTTGCAGAACTTGCAGGCATCTATCGCAAGAAGGGCCTACCTCAGGCTCTCGCCCAAGAGGTTGCAGTCGAACTCACCAAGCACGATGCGCTGAAGATTCACCTCGCCGAAGAACTTGGCATTCATGAAGCCACCATGGCCCGCCCACTACAAGCAAGTGTTGGTTCAGCAGGCTCGTTCGCTGTTGGTGCTGCCATTCCACTTGCGGCAGTTTCGCTCTTCAATGAATCAATGCGTTTCACCGGAACTATTGCCGTTGTTGTGCTTACGTTGATTGCTCTCGGTGGTTCGAGTGCAAAATATGGTGGCGCACACCCTGTTCGCCCAGTCTTACGTGTAGTCATTGGCGGCCTTGTTGCCATTGCCGTCACCATGGTTGTTGGCAAGTTGTTCGGTGCAGCTGTCGCCTAGCGACTAGTTAGCGAAACGACACATACTGTTCCGCTGATAAGCGAAACAGTTTCTGAACCGCAATCGAGCATTGCGTCGTGAGGTCCAAGATCAATTATTGAATCATCGCACTTCACTTGAGCGCTTCCACCTATTGCGACAATGATGCTCGCCTCTTTAAGTGGGCCAGAATCGGTCACAACAGCCATCTCGCCTTCGGCTTCTTTTCTGCGAATCATCAAGTTGACATCCGTAATAGGACCATCGGTCAATGCTGCTTCTGTTATCGCATCTCCGCGAAAACGCACCACCTGCATCGGCTTGCATTGCACTTTCTTGCGGTCTACCGACAACAACATGCCAGCGCCTTCAACCACTGCGAGGAATCGGTTTACGCACTCGATGCGCGAAAAGGCTCCGTCTTCGTTTACCGGAGCCATAGCAAGACGCCAGGTCCACTCACTAACGTCACTTCGATCGCTTGCAATTTCGTAACTTGTGCCACGACCATTAGCCCACGGCATGGGTGTATGTTCGCTGCTTCGCTGAATTCGCACTCAGGCAAACTACACCGCCTATGGTTTGTTCATGGAACACACGCCAAATACCGAATGGGCTCGCCCAGTTGTTTATTTCGAAATTGAAGCACTTGATGAAAACGTCTTGATTCCGTTTTACAAGGAAATGTTCAATTGGGATATTGGCAGTGGTCCAATTCATCGCATTCCTACGGGAATAGGTGGACCAGAAAACGGAATTGGTGGTCACATCCGCAAAGGCAAGCGCGGCGGAATAGCGCTGTACATCCAGGTTAAGAATGTCGAACGATCACTGTTGCAAGCAGTGGAACTTGGTGGGAAGAAAACGATGGACCCGTATCAAGTTCCAAGTGGCGCACTGATTGCTGGAATCACCGACCCCGAAGGCAACTCGCTCACACTTGTTCAGCAATAGTTGCTAAAACAGCGAAAACACTTCGCGCGTCGTTGAACCTTCAGTAATGCACGACAACCATTCGGAACTTATTCCCTGGTAGCTCCGATATTCAGCATCTGCCTGACCTGCTTCACCGAACAAGGTGACGACAATAAATTTTTCATTCGCATCAACAGCAACCGTGCGGCGCGCTAATCCCGGTCGATTGAGATAGCACCACTCCTGCATCTGTTCATCTAGAGAGTGAAACTTTTCCACAGAGACTCCACTTACAAGAGTGAAGGTTTCGACTTCAATTACGGCCATCTGTAAATGATAAAGCAATAGCCAGTCACGGCACGAGCCTCGCATTCTCGTTAGTGTTTGAGGGTCATGGCTACGAATCAAAGATTGTCGGGAACGCTGTTTGTCATGGCTTCCAGCATGGGATTCGCGGTAGTTCCTTCGATTAGTAAAACTGCTTACGACCAAGGCGCAAACGCTCTCGGCGTCATGACTCCACGATTCGCCATTGCAGCAATACTCATTACCGCGATTCGGTTGCTGTTTGGCAAAAAGGAAGGCTGGCCAAGTCTCAAATTGGCAATCGCCATGTTCTTCATAGGTGCTATTGGCGTTACAGCAGTGTCGCTCCTCTACTTCATTGCAATTGGACAAATTGACTCCAGCCTCGCAATCGTGCTGTGGTACGCGTACCCAGTTCTCGTATTGCTCATTGCGTGGGTCTTCGAAAAGAAGCGACCATCAGCCACAATCGTCGTTCCATTGATCTTGACGCTCACCGGCATCGCTATTTCAGCAGGGCAAGTAAAAGGTGGAAACACCACCGCAATTGTGTTGGTCGTCAGTTCGTCAATGATCTTTGCGGTGTACATCACCGTTCTCTCCAAGGTGACCCAGAAAATGGGACTGCTTACCGGAGCGTCAATTCTCAATATGGGCACAGCTACCGGCTACATCGTGGTCGGACTGTTTTCAACCAGCGCATTTGCTCCCGTCTTCCCAACAACAGGGAAAGTTTGGTTCCTCATTACATGTGCAGCAGTAGTTGGCACAACGTTGCCATTCCTCTGCTCGCTCGCCGCACTGAAACGCATTCCAACCGGCATGTACTCAGTAATCACCACGCTTGAACCAGTGTGGCACATCATCATGGGCGTCATTTTCTTGGGTGAAGTGATGACGAATAACCGCATCATTGGCGCAAGCCTTACGGTTGGCGGGCTGTTGCTGTTCTCTGCACTCGAAGTGCGGAACAAAGACGCGTCAACACCTGTGACGATCTAGAACCTCATGGTGGGCGTTGAGGGACTTGAACCCCCGACATCTTCCTTGTAAGGGAAGCGCTCTAGCCAACTGAGCTAAACGCCCGGATTACGGACTACTGATGATACAAGCATTTCAGGCTATTCATAACCAGCGATTTCGCCGAAATGTCCTAAATAACAGCCCGCACACTATTGCCAGACCAACCATAACCAAGGGGTAGCCGAACTTCCAGCCAAGCTCTGGCATGTGTTCGAAGTTCATGCCGTAGATTCCCGCGACCATCGTCGGCACTGCCCCCAGTCCAACCCAGGCAGAAATCTTTCGCATGTCTTCGTTCTGATTCACCTGGATAAGCGCGGCATTGGCGTGAAGAGCGGCATCGATGAGGTCATTCATGAACTCAATTTCATCCATCACTTTCAGTAGGTGGTCGCGCACATCTGCAAAAAGAGCTGAGTACTTTGCATCAATATTGTTTACTTTCCCCTCGGCCAATTTCGATAACGGTGCAACCAATGGCAACACGGCCCGTCGGAATTCAATCACCTCACGTTTTACGAAATACAGACGAGACGCTGAGGATGGAACTTCATCGTCAAATACGGAATCTTCAAGCTGCTCAACATCTTCCAACAAATGGGAGGAAACGTCCATGTATTGGTCGACGAGCCTGTCAACGATTTCATGGACAACCGAGGTTGGACCATCCGAAAGTTTCTTTGGATTTGCTTCAAGCTGGGCACGAACCGACTTCAGTGGTAGCGCTTCCCCGTGGCGAACAGCGATGACGTAGTTCGCAGAAACATACAGCGATACGTCTCCAAGAATTACACGCTCAGGTTTGGGATCGTATGCAACAGTCTTTAACAACAAAAAAGTATGTTCCGGATATTCATCTAGCTTGGGGCGCTGTTTACCTGACAGCGTGTCTTCAACTGCTAGTGGATTGAGCGAATAATCCTCCTCCAGACGTTCTAATTCTGCTGGACGAGCCTCTGAGAGGCCAACCCAAACAAAATCTCCAATTTGCTCGGCGTCGCAGATCTCTAAACGTTCGCCATTGCGGTAACGAGCTTGATCAATCAGCACTATCGCACCCTATTTCTTT
>JBAXBR010000058.1:0-7799 GCA_037141855.1 Actinomycetota bacterium
TAAAAATCCAAAAACAAACAGAGGCATGATGTTGACCTTGCTCTGAGAAGCCTTTGCGGTAAATCCACTTTTCCCGCGTTTTACCCAGAAAGCCATAATCGTGACGAGCGGTGCAAGCAATACCACTCGCGAAAGCTTCACCACGATTGCCGCATCTGCTGCATCTTTTCCTCCGGTAGAGGCTGTGGCAACAACTTGGGCCACATCGTGCACGCTTGCACCGACCCAAGCACCGAACATGTGCGCGTCTTGTAGGCCTACAACATTGCGCAAGAGGGGCAGGAGAACGATCGCCAAGCTTCCGCACAGAGTGACCAACGCAATGGAGTAGGTGACTTCTTCTTCGTCGGCCTCGACGACACCTTCCATTGCTGCAACGGCAGAGGCGCCACAGATAGAAAACCCCGTTGCGATGAGTAACGAAAGAGTTTTAGAGACTCCAAGTTTTGGTCCAAGCCAGGTAGTGCCAAGAAAAGTAAACGCAACAACACCGAGCACCACGAATAGTTCTCGACCGCCTAAATCGATTACTTGAGAAACGGCGAGCTGGGTTCCAAGCAGGACGATTCCGAATCGAAGTACTTTCTTTGACGCGAATTTTTGCCCAGGTGCAAACGACTTCGGAATGACACCCAAGTTGCCGATCAACACGCCAATAACGAGGGAGGCAACAAGTGGGGAGACAGTGTCGTATCGCCAATGAATGTTGAACCCAACAAAGGTCACAGCCAAGGCAAAAAGTAGACCGGGAAGGTACTTGCGCACAGCAACTATCACTGTTGAATTGTAGAATTTCAGCATGGCGCAAAGCGATTCATCGACATCCACCGTGTTGAAGGAAGTCGGTGAGTGGAGAACACTTGCCGTAATTGTTGCTGTGTACGGGCTGACGGTGCTTACTGTGGTGCGTTACAGCGTGCTCACGCCCTGGCTTGCCGTTCCCTTCCTTGCGGTTCTTGGCGCTTGGCACCTGAGCATGCAGCACGAGGTATTGCACGGTCACCCGTTCAAGAATCAGTTTTTGAACGACGCAATCGGTGGTATTCCTGTCACGTTGTGGATTCCGTATTTGGCTTTTAAAAAAGATCACCACGAACATCACGTTTCAGACTTAACGAACCCGGCACTCGACAACGAGAGCTATTACGTGTCGCAGGAGCAGTGGGACAGGGCAGGGAGAATTCGTCGTGCTGCATGGACTGCTAACCGCACCATTTTGTTCCGCATGTTTGTGTGGACCATCGTCAGCACCATTACGTATGTGCTGTCGGTGCTGAAGCGCGCAGTTCGTGGCGAAAAGGGTGACCGACTTGCTGTGTTGTTGCACGTCATTGGTGTTGCGTTCGTGGTGTATCTCGTGTCTCTGTCAAGCATGCCGTTGTGGCAGTTTGCATTGGGCACGGTGTATGGCGGACGAATTCTGAATGCCATTCGCCCATTTCCAGAGCACAAGTATCAAAGCGGTGTTGAAACTCGAACCGCAATGATCATGGCAGGGCCGTTCATGAGTTTGCTCATGCTGAACAACAACTTGCACGTTGCTCACCACGAAGAGCCGTGGGTGCCGTGGTATCGCTATGACAGTTTGATGAATCGTGTTAAGGCGGTAGAGCGCGCACGTGCAGCTGGAATTTTGTACGAAGGTGGTTATGCGGAAGTGTTCCGAAAATTTTCGTTCAAGCCGGTTGACTCGCCGGTGCGCGAACGCAATTAATTAACGCGTTGCAACAACAGGGAAGCGCGGGTCGTTTAGCGCGTCACCAAATTGCAAGCCATTGCCTTCAAGTGGTGGCGAGGTCTTCCACGGGCGTGAAGCAAACACGGCATCGTCGCCTACATATCGGAAGCTGACCGCGCGACGCAGCTGAACTCCGGTTCCCGCAGTTCCTGGCGCGCAATGCAGTGTGCGGTAATGAAACGCCACCGCATCGCCAAGTTGCACGGGAGTAGAGATCACGTCGTGAGCGTTCAGCTCTTCAACTGATGGCAAGTGCACGAAATCGTGAGCCGATTCGACGTAGGCAGATTGATCTTTGAATCGTTTCGGAATGAATCGCTTGTTCCACTTATGGCTGCCAGCGATGAAGCGCAGCGCAACCGAATCTGGAATGGGGTCGAGCGGGATCCAGATGCTCACGTTGTCCATGCCATCGATTCCGTAATACGGATCGTCGTGGTGCCATGGAGTGACTTCTTTGGTCTCGGCTTCCTTGACGAGTACATGCTCGTGAAACATGCGTGTAGTGGTGGTGCCCATGAGGTTGAGCGCAGCTTCGGGAACGCTGCCGCGCATGCCAACTTCAGCAAATTGTGGAATGCGGTTCCAGTTCACATAGTCATCAAAAAATCGGCCAGTGGCGCCAACAGGGGTGTATTCATTTGCCCAGGGGCCAGGGCTTGCCATATTGGCTGTAACGCCTTGGCGCAGTGCTTCTAGGGCCTCAGGAGCCACCAGATTGCGCAACACCACAACACCATCACGTTGATAGGCAGCGCTGAGTAGCGGATCGATGGCCATGCCTTCACCCTAATTGGAGTGATATTGCACCGGATAAATGAAGAACCCGCCGGCTTGCGCCGGCGGGTTCCAGAGTTCCTTTTAGCGAGAACCGCTAATTACATGCGGAAGCCCTTGTTCACCATGGAGATGACAGCATCTTTGACAGGAATCATTCCCATCACGATTGCGCCGTTAGCGCAATAGGTCTGCCAATCCTTGCTAAACGACATTCCCCAACCAGCTGCTGGTGTCATCTTGAGCAGCCAGCACATTGCGATAGCAACGATGAGGCCCCAGTTTGAACCAATGATTGGGATCTTCTTGATAATGCCTGACAGCTGAACGGTGCCAAGAACCGAATCGACAACGGTCGTTACGGCGCCGAGCAGAAGAGCTGCAATGAGTAGGTATCCAAGTGTGTACATTTCATTTCCCCAGTTCTGTGAGCGACGTTGCTCACAAATTCGACCGTAAATGACAATTGTCACCAAATGGTGGATTACACGAGATTGCAACAATTCACCCTATGAATAGTGGGAAATATCGATTTTGTAACACTGGCAAAGTCGTAAGGTAGGCGCGATGAATGGGGAAAATTCGGCCGTTTTGGGGGGTGGCCCATGGTCGCCTTTGCGCATTGCGCTGTATCGGTCCATGTGGATCGCGGCGCTGGTGTCAAACGTGGGAACGTTCATGCATATCGTCGCTGCGGGTTGGGCAATGACCTCGCTCACAGATTCACCCACCCTTGTTGGTTTGGTGCAGACAAGTTGGGCGGTGCCGGGCTTTGCACTGGCACTGCACGCGGGTGCGTTTGCCGACATGGTGGAGCGCAGACGGTTAATCGCCCTCACGCAAGTGCTGGCACTGGCTATTGCTGCCGCATTGGGCGTGCTCGAAATGACTGGACATCTAGGAGTAACGGCGCTGTTGGCAGGAACGTTCTTTGAATCGGTGGCGCTCACCATTGCGGCCCCAGCATTTATGGCGCTCACGCCACAACTTGTTGGCACACAATATTTGTCGCAAGCGTTTGGCCTTGATTCGGTGTCTCGCAATATTGCGCAGTCGGTTGGGCCGGCACTTGCAGGTGCGGTCATTGCGTTCACGAACCCCGGTGCGGTGTTTTTGTTGAACGCGGTTTCGTTCGTGGGAATTTTGTTTGTTGTTCGAAAACTTCCGACGTTTTCGGCTCAGGTTGAAAGCGCGTCAAAAATCAATCATGTGATTAGTGACGGAATTAAGCACGTGGTGCGCACGGCGCAATTACGCAATATTGCATTGCGCCTGGCGTTAGTGCTTGGCGCAACGGCTTCGCTGAATGCGATGTTGCCCGTGGTTGCGAAAAATTCGTTGCACGTTAACGCCAGTGGGTTTGGCATTTTGGCTGGGGCACTCGGGGTAGGGGCTGTGGTTGCGGTGTGGCTGTTGCCGTTTTTGCGTAAGAGATTGACATCGGAATCAATGTCGCTGGCAGCGTCGTTTGTTTGGGCGGCTGCAGTATTCGGTTTTGCGTTAGCTCGCGACATGATATTTGCTGTGCCGGCGTTGCTCTTAACTGGCGCCGCGCTGATGGTGATAATCAATACCTTGTTCACCACGTTTATCGCGGAACTGCCGAATCATTTGCGCGGACGCGGATCGTCCATCGGCATGCTCATGGTGTGGTTGGGAACATCTGTCGGCGCATTCGCATGGGGTTACACCGCAGCATCAACTTCGGTTCGCGTAGCCCTCATTGCTTCGGCCGCGGTTACCGCGGGTATCGGCATACTGAATCGTGTTGCGTTGCCGTTAGGCGCTGAAACGAACTAAGCGTGAACGGTGAGGCGACGAACTGCTTCAACCACCACATCATCAACTGTGATGCTGCCGGCTTCAACTGCCCGAGCAAGATCGACGCGCATGTCGTGTTCCCAGAATCGTTCAAGGTGAGCAACCGTTGACTTCACAGCGTCCAAGCTGGTGTCGGCAACAAACTGACGCGCAATTTGGTTGGCCATGCGAACAAGCGCGCTCAAGCGATGTGCAGGGTGATCCAGTTCAGCAGTTGCAACGCTGCGGCCTGGTGACACTTGCACTGCTGTCACTTTGTATTCAGGACAGTTGGTGGCCCAGTCGGAGTTGTCGGTGGTAATGACGTTCGCACCACTGATTGGGTAGTGGAACGTGGTGTACACCACGCCAGGAGCAACACGCTCGGTTACTTGTGCGCGAAGCACCGTGGTGCCAACACGACTTGCAATCGTTACTTCTTCGCCGTCACGCACGCCACGCTCTTGTGCATCACTTGGGTGAATTTCCAGGATGTCTTCTGGATGCCATGCAACGTTTGCGGTGCGACGAGTTTGTGCACCCACGTTGTATTGGCTGAGAATGCGTCCGGTGGTGAGCAGAAGTGGGAACTTGCGGTTTGATTTCTCTTCAGTTGGAACGTATGGAGTTGGAGTGAACTTGCCGAGTCCGCGCACAAACTTTTCTTTGTGCATGATTGGCGTGCCGTGTGGGTTGGCATCGTTGCACGGCCACTGCACACTGCCTTCTTCGTCGAGGCGAGCAAACGATACGCCCTTAAACGTTGGGGTGAGTTCGGCAATTTCGTCCATGATTTCGCTGGACTCGTTGTAGCTCATTGGGTGACCAAGCGCATTGGCCAGTTCGCACACAATTTGCCATTCGTGCTTGCCGGTTTGTGGGCTCATTGCTGGGCGCACGCGGTTAATGCGTCGCTCTGCGTTGGTGAAGGTTCCATCTTTTTCGAGGAACGATGTGCCAGGGAAGAACACGTGGGCAAAGCGTGCGGTTTCGTTTAAGAACAGGTCCTGAACAATGACGCACTCCATTGAGCTAAGTGCAGACTCAACGTGCGCGGTGTTCGGGTCGGATTGTGCAATGTCTTCACCGTGTACGAAGAGGCCCTTGAAGTTGCCATCAATTGCGTTGTCAAACATGTTTGGAATTCGTAGGCCTGGCTCGGACTGAATAGCCGTGCCCCATAGTTGTTCGAACATGGTGCGTGTTGCATCGTCGCTCACGTGGCGGTAGCCAGGAAGTTCGTGTGGGAATGAACCCATGTCGCACGAACCCTGCACGTTGTTCTGACCGCGAAGTGGGTTCACACCAACTCCGTCGCGTCCGAGGTTTCCGGTAGCCATAGCCAAGTTGGCCATGCCCATCACCATGGTGCTGCCTTGGCTGTGCTCGGTAACGCCCAAGCCGTAATAAATGGCGCCGTTGCCGCCAGTTGCGAATAAGCGGGCTGCTTCGCGCACCTGCGCAGCAGGAACACCCGTGTGGGCTTCCATGGCTTCTGGGCTGTTTTCCTGGCGTGATACGAACTCGCTCCAAACTGCGTATTCGGTTGGTTCGCAACGCTCGGCAATGAACTTGGTATCGGCAAGGCCTTCGGTCACGATGACGTGGGCGAGTGAGTTAATGACCGCCACGTTGGTGCCTGGCTGAAGTTGCAAGAAACCTGACGCTTCAATGTGTGCTGTCTTCACCAAGTCAATCTTGCGTGGGTCAACAACGATGAGCTTGGCACCTTCGCGCAAGCGCTTCTTCATGCGTGACGCAAACACTGGGTGTGCATCAGTTGGGTTTGCACCGATGAGCAAAATGACATCGGAGTATTCGACCGATTTGAAGTCTTGAGTACCAGCCGAAGTTCCGAATGCATTGCTGAGTCCGAATCCAGTAGGTGAGTGGCACACGCGCGCGCAGGTATCGATGTTGTTGTTTCCGAATGCCGCGCGCACCATCTTTTGCACAACGAATACTTCTTCGTTCGTGCAGCGTGATGAGGAGATTGCTCCAATTGAATACTTGCCATGGCGCGACTGAATGTCTTGCAGTCGTCCTGCTGCGTATGCGATGGCCTCATCGAATGAAACTTTTTTCCACTCGTCATTGATTGATTCGCGAATCATTGGCTCGAGCTGACGATCTTGGTGGTTGGCGTAACCCCAAGCGAAACGTCCCTTCACACATGAGTGGCCTTCGTTCGCTCCACCATTTTTGTATGGCGTCATGCGCACGACGGTTTCGCCTTGCATCTCTGCTTTGAATGAGCAACCAACTCCACAATATGCGCACGTTGTGAGCACGGTGCGACGTGGTTGACCAAGTTCGATAACGGTATTCTCGGTAAGCGTTGCTGTTGGGCAGGCTTGCACGCAAGCACCGCACGACACGCAAGGCGAGTCGAAGAAGTTGCCGTTGAAACCAGCGGCTACACGTGAACCAAAACCGCGACCTTCAATGGTGAGGGCAAACGTTCCCTGAATTTCTTCGCATGCTCGCACGCAACGGTTGCACACGATGCACTTTGATGAATCAAATGTGAAGTACGGGTTCGAGGTGTCTTTGCCGAGGCTGAGGTGATTGTCGCCGTCATATCCGTAACGAACATCACGAAGGCCAACTGCGCCAGACATGTCTTGCAATTCGCAGTCGCCGTTGGCAGCGCATGTGAGGCAATCCAATGGGTGGTCGCTGATGTACAGCTCCATTACTCCACGGCGCAAGCGCTGAAGTTTTGGCGTCTGGGTGCTGACGGTCATGCCAGGTGAACATGGGGTGGTGCACGAAGCAGGAGTTCCCTTGCGTCCATCAATTTCCACCAAGCACAAGCGGCACGAACCGAATGGATCGAGTGAGTCGGTTGCGCACAACTTTGGAACGTCTACGCCTGCAAGCGCTGCTGCGCGCATGACGGAGGTTCCTTCGGCAACAGAAATTTTTACGCCGTCAATGGTTACTTCGACTGCGGTTTGTTCTCCGTTGCGGCTGCTTGGCTTTGGGGCCGGTGTGCCGAGGTCGTGATCAATGAGTGTCATGTTGATATTCCCTTGTTAGCCCTGAAAGTCTTCGGTGAAATTTTTGAGTGCGCTGCGCACAGGAAGTGGCGTGAGACCACCCATTGCGCACAGTGATCCGTCGGCCATTACTTCGCAGAGGTCGACGAGCACTTCTATGTTGGCATCGCGATTAATGCCCGCAGTGATCTTGTCAATAAGTTCGACGCCGCGGGTGGATCCAATGCGGCATGGCGTGCATTTTCCGCAGCTTTCAACAGCGCAGAACTCCATGGCGAAACGGGCCTGTGCGGCCATATTGACGGTGTCGTCAAACACCACAATTCCGCCGTGGCCAACCATTGCTTCTGCAGCCGCAAATGATTCGTAATCCATTGGCAAGTCGAACTTGTCGGCAGGTAGGTATGCACCAAGGGGGCCACCAACTTGCACTGCGCGAATTGGACGGCCACTTTCGGTTGCTCCACCAAGGTCGTTCACCA
>JBAXBR010000059.1:0-7790 GCA_037141855.1 Actinomycetota bacterium
CCAAGTTCGAGTGTGACTGGTGTGAGGTTTTCAGCAGCAGCGCGCATAACAATGCGACCAACTGTTCCGTTACCTGTGTAGAAAATGTGTTCAAACTTTTGAGCAAGCAGTTCAGTTGTTTCTTGAACTCCGCCCTCAACGATGGCGATTGCTTGTTTGTCGAAGTATTGCGGCACAAACTTTGCAAGCACTGCAGATGTTGCAGTCGAAACTTCAGAAGGCTTCAACACCACCGCGTTGCCGGCAGCAATTGCACCTGCAGCAGGCACAAGCAGCAACTGCACTGGATAGTTCCATGGCGCGATGACCAACACGGTTCCAAGAGGCTCGGGTATGCGGCGCGACGAACCAGGCTTCGACACCATTGGAGTAGGAACCTTGCGAACCGAGGTCCACTTCTTGAGGTTCTTCAGCATCAACTTCACTTCGGTGATGGTGAAACCAAGGTCATACAACCAGGCCTCTTCAATGCCTCGACCTAGGTCGGTCTTCAGGGCAGCAGAGAACTCGTCTTGGTGCTCTTCGAGCATCCGAATCATGGCTTCGAGCTGAGCTTTACGCCACGCCAGCGGACGGGTGACGCCCGACTGGAATGCTGAGCGAGTTTGACTAACGACCTGACCAATATTGAGTTGACTCATGAAAACGAGACTAACCCACGACTTCTGGAACTACTGGAGCGGACGACGAGATTCGAACTCGCGACCCTCACCTTGGCAAGGTGATGCTCTACCAACTGAGCCACGTCCGCATGTATTACGGATTTGAGTTTAGCAGGGGGTCCGCATTCCTCAACACGTCAGCTTTGGCAGCTTCCGATGTGCCGTATCGCACCACCCCCGCCAGAGACGTGAGCACAATGACCGCTCCGACCATTTGCCATGGCTTAATTCGCTGATCGAAAATCACCCACGCGAAACACATGGAGATAACTGGACCGAGCAAACAAATAAGTGATGAGGTTGATGCGGCTACAAATTTTTGTGCCCACACTATGGCGGTGTGACCAACTGTTCCCGGGATGAGCGTCATGATGAGCACCAACAAGAAATCGTGACGCGAAATTGATGTGAGGTCTTTGCTTGTGACTAGCGCCCAGCCACCTGCAAGTACAGCCTGGATGAGTGCGATGCTGAACATGAATGACCAGGTGTTGAAACCTTCCGTCCGCATCTTCTTCGTGGCCACAAAGTAGCCAGTCCACAGCACAGCATTGATAAGCGCAAGGCTGTCGCCGTACACCGTTGCTCCTCCGCCACCACCGGCGGCGATGACCACGAGCGCAACTCCGCAGAAACTGCTGAAGGCGCACAGCACTTGCAACTTGGTGATCTTTTCTTTCAAATAACTTGGTGCGATAAACAGCATCATCGCCGATGAGGTGCTGCCAATGAGAGTGGCATTGGCAATGGATGTGTTGGTGAAGGACATGAAACCAAAGATGGTGGACACACCAAAAAAGATTCCTGGAACAAGTGCGCTTCGCAAAATGCGCAAACTAATTTCCGCTTTTCTGTTTCGTGCGATGAAATACAGAACTAACGGCCACATGGTGACTCTGTAAAAGATTGTTGAGTTAACCGACATGTCGATAGCAACAGTCAGAATTGGGCCAATACCCCAGGCAAGGTTCGCCAGCAATACTCCACTAATAGGGAACACTTGAGCGCGAGCGCTTATTGCGCTGCCCGCACGCGCGACCTTGTTCACGCTTTGGCGTCGGGTGGGCGCAAGTCAACACGCAACACCAAGAACCCGTCTTCAATGGTTGCTTGCGAGTCGCCGATCATTGCAAAGTCTTGAAAATCCATTTGTGCTTGCGTGAGAAACATTTGACGCTCTTCGCCAGCAACAGGCGGAAGCGGTCGACGCTTCACAGCAGACGCACGGTCCTTGAATCGAGCAATCATTTCGGAGGGATCAAATGCGGCCATTTAGTAAAACTACCTAACTGTTACTTCAACAACGGGTCAATTGGCTTACGAGTTACAGGAACTTCGGCTGGCACTTCCCTCGGTGCTTCCCTGCGTCGATCCACAACTGGAGCAACGCGTGGCCTAGAAGCTGGAGCAACTTTGCGCGGAACCGTGTTGCGAACGCTTACCGGCATCACTTCGTCGGCCTCACCCATCAGCAATTCACGCTCACGGGCTGAAGATTCCTCGTAGCGACGATCACTCATGATTTCCAAGCGTGCAAGAGCCGGTGGTTCGGGCATTGCAGTTTTCCAAAACCACCACGTCAGCACCGACAGCGCGCCACCAGCAGAAAGGCACACAAGCGACACAAACGCAACGCGTATGGAGAGTGCAACCACAACGAATGACGCGGACATAACACCACAAACCTATCGCAGCCGACCATACTGATGAACATGTCTGCGCAGTTCACCAATGTGGTGAGTTCCATTGCATTTATTGCTGCGCTTTCAGCAATCATTTGGTGGTTACGTTCCCGCACGAATCACTGGTCGTCAGAAGATGGAACTCGCTGCATTTGCCAAATGACGCTTGCCCTCACGGGTGCTTCACCAAAGTGGGTCGAAGCCCGCATGGTGATCGATTTTGCGAACGCGACCGTGTCTTGCAAAAGCCGTGGCAAACGCGGTCAACCGCTTCGCGGGTCATGGAATGTGATTGGCCAGCCGCACGCTTCGCACCTAAACATGGCAGATACAAATATGCGAATGTACGCGCTATGCAGACGAGACAATGCGGACGTTCTCGCTATGTTGCGAGTGCCTGCAAGTAGTCGCAGCGTCAGCGTGCTTGATGCTCTGCTTCCCCGTTAAAACGTTCGTTCAAGAAACGATTTAATCGGTGCACCCACCTGGTCAAAGTTGATGAGGAACGCGTCGTGTCCGTGCGGCGAATCAATTTCAACATAGGTGGAGTCCACTCCCTTTTCGGAAAGTAGAGAATGGATCTGCTTTTGCTGATACGTGGGATACAAAATGTCACTTGAAATTCCCAACACCAGCGTCGGCGCTGTAATTCGAGACATTGCAGTATCGAGCGTGCCGCGACCGCGAGCAATGTCATGGAGATCCATTGCTTTACCGATGATGAGATAGCTGTTGGTGTCGAATCGACGAATCAGGCGATCGCCGTGGTGGTCGAGGTAACCCTCTACCTCAAACCTGTCCCACAAGCCAAGCCCGTTGTAGTCAGCATCCATGTCAACCAGTGCGCGACCGAAACGTTCGGTGAATACGTTGTCGCTGCGGAACGTGACCTGCGAAAGCATGCGCGCAATTGCCAAGCCCTCCCACGGGCCTTCGCCAACTGCTGCGTCGTAATACTCACCATTGCGCCACTTCGGATCGAGACGAATTGCTCGGCGACCAATTGCACCCCACGCAATTTGTTGCGCTGTTGCTTGCGCACACGTTGCAATAGGAATGATCGTTTTTACGCGATCGGGAAATGTGACTGCCCATTCCAGAACTTGCATGCCGCCCATGGACCCACCAACAACGCTGTGCCATTTACGAATGCCAAGCATGTCGGTAAGGCGCACTTGCGCGCGCACCATGTCGCGAACCGTGATCACCGGAAAACGAGGGCCATACAGCTGACCGTCTTCTGGATGTGCAGTTGCTGGGCCTGTTGAACCCTGACACCCACCAATGACATTGCTGCACACCACAAACCATTTGTTCGTGTCGATTGCTTTTCCTGGGCCAACAACACCTTCCCACCAACCCGGTGTGGGGTTGCCTTCTTCAGCTGCACCAGTGACGTGGCTATCACCCGTCCATGCATGACAAATCAAAATTGCATTCGTTGCATCTGCATTCAGCGTTCCCCACGATTCGTATGCGATGGAAACATTGCTGAGCACTTTTCCGCCATCGAGTGCGAACGGTCGGTCTTCAGGAAAATGCGCGAACTTGCGACTGCCCACAGGCATGCCAGGAAACCATGCTCCTGTTGCTGGATAATCATGTCGGGTCATACATTTTCCTCTGTAACGAAACTATGCGTTTTTGCAGTTCGTCACGCTCACCCAACTGAGCCAGCCCGTTGCTACGCCTGTTGGCGTAACCACATCTTTCGCTTTCGCGAAATGGCACCGTGGGAAAACCCGGTTGCCGGACCTGTTGGTCGCTCGTGATGTACTACTTGCAATGCCCGCCCGACTGAGCAGTCGGGAAGGCGTTGCGTCAATAAGGCTACCCGCCGATATCGTCAATTCAGCGCAGCGGGCATTGTTGGCGCTGTTAGAGGTTGTTGGCGCATGTCTCGCGCCTCAACCTCGTTTTTCTTTGGTGATCACCGTGCAGAACTTTCTGACTCCTCTAGCCGTTCCATTCGGTACTCCCCCACACGGGTTCGGCAGTTGCGCAGTTGCAGTCATTCCCGCTGGAACTTCGGTAGCCACCTTTGGCGGTACCGCAATGACTCGTGTCGAATTTGCGAAGTTCGAAGCTGAACGACAGAGTCGGTCGCTGCAGGTGAATACCAACCTCATTTTTCTTGGCCCGCCTTCGCGCGAACCAGGTGACTCGATTAATCATTCGTGCGAGCCGAACTGCGGTATGCGCAATGCAACCACCATTGTTGCCATGCGCGACATCGCTGTTGGCGAAGAACTGACATTTGATTACGCCATGAGTGACGCCAGTGATTACGACGAGTTTGACTGCAACTGTGGAACCGCATTGTGCCGAGGTCGAGTACGAGCAGACGACTGGCAGTTAGAGACTTTGCGCCACAGATACACAGGTTTCTTTTCGCCCTACATCCAGCGAAAGATTGATGCAGAACGACATTGTGCTCTTCTGACGAAGCGTGATGTTGAAACTTTGCTGGCGACTTACGACACACACCCTGAACGCGCACTCAGCGCAGCGCTTCGGAAATGCCTCGGCATGCCACACGCCAGTTGGGAGACGCTTATTGAATGCGCTGTTGTTCAACCAGAGGAAGTGCACAGCCTTCTGTTGCGAAACACCGATGCTCTTGACTCGTTAGCAAAACGATTGAACGAAACCCGCGGCGCTGGCCTGTAGTCGAGTGTAAGTTTGCACCGTTATGTACACGTTTCTTCTTCGTCCCAAGTGGATTGCTACTCACCTGTTAGTGATCACGCTGATGGTCGTGATGGTGAACCTGGCCAACTGGCAATGGGGTCGGTACCACGAACGCAAAGATTTCAACGCAACACTTGTGCAGCGCTTCGATGCACCGATCAAGCCGCTTAACGACTTATTGAGTGCACCGCCTGCAGACATTGAATGGATGCCGACCGAGGTATCAGGAACTTACCTTTCGGGCGAAGACATCAGCCTGGTGAACGTCTCCCAAAACGGCATCGCTGGTTATGACGCCATCACTCCGCTACTCATGGCCGACGGCAAAGTCGTATTGGTAAACCGAGGTTTCGTTCCACTGGCCGAGGCGTTTCCTCCTGCCCCATCTGGAGACATTTCACTGCTTGGTCGAGTTCGGGCAACGAGCGAACGCAGAACCGGTGAAGTGTCTGACCCTGCAACAGGCGACCTTGCCGATGTGCACCGCATCGATATTGATCGGTTGCAAAAGCAGATTGATGGCCAGTTGTTGCCGGTGTACGTGCAATTACTGAAGAGCACTCCTGTTGAATCGAATTCTCTCTCCACAATTGCTGATCCAGAATTTAGCAATGGGCCGCACCTTAGCTACACCGTGCAGTGGTTGCTGTTCACGCTGTGCGCGGCCGGCGGATGGTTGGCACTTGTTAAACGTGAATTGGCAAAACAGCGAACTGCTTAGTGCTGGTTTTCTAGCTGAGCCATTCTTCTGAATTGCTCGACAACATCTGGGCTCTTATGCGAGGAATCTTTGCTTCGGTACACCGTGTCGACGTTGACGCTGATGCGACCGAATTCCTTCCACGTAGCAAACGATTTATTGGGATCACCAAGAATGTCAGCACAAATTTCGCGCGCGGCATCGAATGCATCCATACCTTGTGCCTGACGAGCACTTGCTTCGTTTAACACGTACGCCAAGTATTCGCGCACGCGCGTTACCCCTGCCTTGTCGGTGAGCGGACCGTGACCTGGCACCACCGTTTCAACGTCGAGAGAATTAATGAGATCGCATGCGGCAATCCAATTTTCGAGTGGTCCAGCCCACACAATTGGAGCGCCACCGATAAACAGAATGTCCCCTGTGTACACCGTTTGAGCATCAGGAACGTACGCAATGGTGTCGCCTGCGGTGTGTGCTGGTCCAACTTCGATCAGCTCTACATCGCGACCGCCAGCATTAACCGTCAGCCGTCCTGTAAACGTTTGCGTTGGCATGGTCATTTCAATTCCATCAAATTCGAAATCACCAAAGAACGACCGAAACAGATCGCCAACTTCGCCAGGTGCTTTGTTTAGCGCTGCCAACATTGCTGGCGGAACCTCGGTCATTTCATGAGCCGTTGCTGCAGAGGCAACGATTTCTGCTCCGACTACCAATTCGTTGCCGTAACAGTGATCGCCGTTCGCATGCGTATTCACTACGGTCGCAATCGGCGCCGACTGTGTTGCGCCTTTCATAGTGTCGAGCATTGACGCAGTGAGCTTCAGGTCAAACAACGTGTCTACAAGCAGTGACGAACCTTGTCCAACGATGAGTCCGGCGTTGCTGTATCCCCAACCACCATCGGGTTGCAGGTATGCATAACAATTGTTCCCAATTTCATGAAGACCGAGCGAATAATTGGTGTCCATGATGCAGAACCTTTCTTACTGAAGGCGCGTAAGCCCAGCTTTTAAGTTGCGTACTGCTTGAGCAATGCGCTGCTCGTTTTCAATGAGTGCAAAGCGAGCGAACCCTTCGCCACCAGGACCGAAACCCGCACCTGGTGAAAGCGCAACGTTGCAGTCGCGAACCAAGTGACTGCAGAACTCCACTGAGTCCATGTCGCTGTAGGCCTCGGGAATTGGTGCCCACACAAACATGGAACCGCGTGACTTAGGAATGTGCCAACCGATTCTGTCGAGACCATCGATGAGCGCATTACGACGGCCTTCGTAAATGTTTGATACTTCCTGCGGGAAGTCTTGTGCTTCATTCAACGTCACCGTTGCGGCAATTTGCACTGGCTGAAATGTTCCGTAGTCGAGGTAGCTCTTCAACTTCATGAGCGCACCAACAACTTGCTCGTTTCCTGCCATGAATGCAACGCGCCATCCGGCCATAGAGAAGCTCTTCGTCATGGAATACAACTCAACTGCGCATTCCATTGCACCTTCTGCTTGCAAAATAGACGGCGGCTTATAACCGTCGAATCCCACATCGGCATAGGCGAAGTCGTGCACCACGATCATGTCGCGCTCGCGACAGAAGTCCACAACACGTTGCATAAACGGAAGATCTACTGTGGCTCCAGTTGGGTTGTGTGGGAACGAAACTACGAGAACTCTCGGGCGAGGCCAACCGTTCTTGTACGCCTCGGTGAGGTTTTCGAAAAATTCGTCCGAATATTGCTGGTCGTCAATGACTTGCTGACTCTGCATCGGCACTTGACGAACGTCTGCGCCAGCGAAAATTGGTCCGTAAATGTGAATCGGATAGCTCGGGCTCGGAACAATTGCAGCATCGCCGCGATCGAGCAACACCCACATGAGGTGACTGAAGCCTTCTTTAGAACCAATGGTATTCGTAATTTGTGTTTCTGGGTTTAACTTCACTCCCCAATTGCGCATGTACATATCGGCAACTGCTTCACGAAGTTTTGGCAACCCGCGAGACAATGAATAACGATGGTTCTTCGAGTTCTGTGCCGCTTCAATCAACTTGTCGACTGCA
>JBAXBR010000060.1:0-7776 GCA_037141855.1 Actinomycetota bacterium
ACAACACCATTTTGTGGCGCACTCTCGTCCCGCAACCGTGATTCTGGTGCAGAATCACAACGACAGCCCCAGTTATTTACCGAGGGTAACTTGGCGGGCACACTGGGACTTTGGTCCCTACTGACTTCCGGTTTTTGCTTCCAATCTTGAGATATCGCCACGAGCATTTATCCAGCGTTCGTGGCCAGTTGAAGGAGCGAGCATGACCGAGACATTGAACGGCACCCATCGATCACGAGGCGCGACCTATCAAGAAATTCAAAATCACAACGTCGGCACCCTGCCATGGCGTTGCGGTACCAATGCTGCCCGCCTCTACCTGGCGAAGTAACTCATGAATCTTGTCCTTCATACGAACTTCATTGTGCCATAGAGGTCTCTCACGGCATTCAGGCCGAGCGACTTTCGGGTACATCGTTTTGTGCCTTTTTCGGTCTCGAATATCCACCCCAAATTGGGGCCTACCCTGAAACCCTT
Organism: Actinomycetota bacterium; assembly: GCA_037141855.1. Lineage (GTDB taxonomy): Bacteria > Actinomycetota > Acidimicrobiia > Acidimicrobiales > Ilumatobacteraceae > UBA3006. The sequence continues at coordinate 478 of JBAXBR010000060.1, forward strand.
ATCTAGCAGGGGTTTTACAGGTACGGATCGCGTGCCGGGAAATGAAGACGCACTCACCATAAGTCGTATGAAAGCAACACACACACCAAGTATCGAGACGCCATTCACCGTCTCGGCACATCAAGCTACGGACCAACTCCCCCGAGTCTGGTCAATCAATGACATAGCAGCCCTTTATGGCCACAGCACGAAATGGGCTGAACGCCTCGTGAAGCAAGCAGAGTTCCCACAACCACTTCGTGGCGACAAGCACCGTTGGTGGGCTGACGAAGTGACTGCGTTCGCAAAGTCGCCTTCAAAGCCAGCGTCGAGCGCAGAGATTCTCATGGCATCGCCGAAGTCTCAACCGATCACTCGTATTGCGCGTTCTAACGCTCGTCAGTATTCGCAACGGACCAAAAAAGCAACGCAGACAAACACGTCACGAAAGGCGGTCGCAAAATGAGCACCCAGGTTTAAGTAGCAGGGATTTTATTCGATGCGCAGGCCAGAGATTGCACGGGCAATCACTAGCTGCTGAATCTCTGAGGTGCCCTCAAAGATGGTGTGAATCTTCGCGTCACGGTGCCAGCGCTCTACTGGGTATTCGCGTGTGTAGCCATAGCCACCCAAGATTTGGATTGCATCTTCTGTTACGCGAACCGACATTTCAGATGCGAAGTACTTGCTCTGTGAACCTTCGGCATTCTTGTAGCCGCCGTTCTTTGCTAACCACGATGCACGCCAGATAAGCAAACGTGCTGCATCAATTTGGGTAATCATGTTGGCAAGTTTGAACGCAATTGCTTGGTTCATAATGATTGGCTTGCCGAATGCGTGACGCTCTTTGGCGTAATCCAATGCATATTCATATGCAGCGCGTGCAACACCAAGTGCTTGCGCGCCTACTGCTGGGCGAGTTGCTTCAAAGGTTGCCATTGCCGGCTGCTTGCCACTTGATGTTCCTTCGCGGTAACGCGCAAGTTTGGCATCGAGCTTTTCTTTTCCGCCCAACAAGCAACGACCAGGTACGCGTACGTTGTCGAGCACCACTTCCGCTGTGTGGCTTGCGCGAATTCCGTGCTTCATATATTTCTGACCCTGTGACAAACCTTTTGTTCCCGGAGGAATAATGAAGCTTGCCTGACCACGACCTTTGAGTTCTGGGTCAACTGCAGCAACAACCACGTGCACGTTGGCAATTCCACCGTTGGTGATCCATGCCTTTGTTCCGTTGATTACCCACTCGTCATTTGCTTCGTCGTACACCGCACGCGTGCGCAAGTTCGACACGTCGCTGCCTGCGTCAGGTTCACTCACGCAAAATGCGCCAAGCTTCACATCGTCTGGTGTTCCATAACACTGTGGAACCCACTCCATCATTTGTTCTGGAGTTCCGTTGCCTGCAATACCTGCAGCTGCAAGACCAGAACCCATGATTGCCATACCAATACCAGCATCACCCCAGAACATTTCTTCAATGGCTACCACCATGGTGAGACCAGTTGGGTCGGCCATTGCATTCATAATGAAATCAAGACCGTACAAACCGATCTTCGCAGCTTCTTGCACGACTGGCCACGGAAACTCTTCACGTTCGTCCCACTCGTGTGCTGCAGGTCGAATGGTGTCTACCGCAAACTGGTGAATCCAGTCCTTGAGTTGGAGTTGGTCGTCATTGAGTGCAAGTGAGAAATCAGCCATGCACAGAAGTTACCGCACGGTAAGCGCCACGGCTACTTCGTACGAGTAACGGGAATCTGCAGCAAAGCCGGAGCGATGGATTCCAATATCAGCTTCGCGCCTGGCCTATATACGTGTACCCCATCCCAGCGGTAGCTCAATGAGTGAGAAATCTTTGGGTCTGTACACCATTCCTTCGGGCCACTGACGAAGTACACGCCATCATTTTCTGGCGCAGCGATTTGGCGCATCAAGTCATTGAGGTGACCGGTTCGAGTGTCATCACCGCGTTGCGGAAGTGGTGGAACTGGACCACCTTTCGATTCCACGGGGCGGAAACACGCAACTTCGAGAAGTGCAACCGCAACATTTTGAGCGCGCAAGGCATCGATACCGCGTTGCAATTGAGTCTTAAACATGGTGTCTGCTGGAACGGTATTTAATTTGAAGAGGAAGCTGTTGATCTGCAAATCCATTACTTCCCAAGCACCAATGACCACGAGTGCAACGTCTGCCCGGGACGACGCTGCAGACTTTGCCCATTTCTTTTCAAACCCATCGCAATTTGCAAAGTTACGACGGAATTTTCCGCTCGTTCCACCGATACCAACGCCTCGGTCGTACACACCACAGCCGTCAATTGATCCATCGGTAATGTCAAAGGTTTTTTCAATTCCACTTGGCTTGTTTATGGCAATGGCATGAGCCTGCGAGTCCCCAACAATCAGCAGCCGACGCGGAAGTTTCGCCAACGTGGTGCTGGTTACTTGCGTGTTGGGAAGTGTGGTGACAGTTGCTGGAACACTTGTCGGCACGACAAACACCACATCAGAATTTCCGGTATCAACTGATACATCGCGTGCCTGAATTGCCGACAGCTGAACGCTTGTAACACCCACGAGCGAAACGATGACCGCGGTGAGTACTAGTGGAAGACGGCGACGCATGGCAGACAATTGTCGCCGTTGACGGAGCCAATTACCAATCGCACCCTTTCGTGCTGGTGTCTCGATGAATTGAAACGTGAACTCATTGATGATCACAGTTGCGGTAAGTGCATATGCCAGACGAGTTGAGGAGAGTCGCGCACCAGTAAGAACAAAAATTGGCCAGTGCCACATGTACAAGCCGTACGAACGACGACCAATTTCAACTAACAATGGAATGGAAAGCATCTCTTTAATCAGTGAATTTCCAGAACGCACCACGACGGCGATGATGACTGCCGATGCAATTGTCACAGCAGCGAGACCACCCGTGTACAAACGTTCGTCAGCAACATGAACAAAGGCCGCTATGTAACCAAGTGTTGCGAATGCGCCAAGCGCCAGAACATCTGAAATTACCGATCGAGCTTTGGCAAACCGAGTTGCCACTTTTCTCCATGGACGCCATGCACAAGCAAGTGCGGCACCAAGCAACAGACCACTCGACCGAGTGAGCGTGCTGAGATACAAAAAGTTAATTCGGGTTTCATTATCAGCAACGAACGCCATTGCGGTTCCGACCATGACACCAGCTGCCAAAAGCCCAATTGCTACAGCAGAAACCCACCTTGGAATACGCCGATTACCCAGCACGAAAGTAAATGCGATTGGCCACAGCAAGTACCACTGTTCTTCTACAGCCAGTGACCACAGATGTCGCAACATGGGCAACGAGTTCGCAGCAAAATACGGAGTTTTTACAAAGTAGATCTGCCACCAGTTTGAAAAATATCCAATTGCAGGCCCAACATCTCGTCGGAAATCTGGTGCAGAGTCTTTAGCAAAAAACGTGACTGCAACAAGCGCAGCTAACAGCATGGTAAACAAAGCCGGAAGCAATCGACGGGCGCGCCGAATCCAAAACTGTTTCAGGCTTACCTTGCCAGAAACGTGCTGCTCATCAATCAGCAGTGAAGTGATGAGAAAGCCACTGACAACAAAAAATACTTCAACACCAATAAACCCGCCAGGAATCCAATGAACTCCCGCGTGGTACAAGATGACTGCAATCACACTGAGCGCGCGTAGGCCATCGAGTGCGGGCTGATAGCCCATGCGCGTTTCTTGGCTCATGATGCGTGATGCAGCGAGCGACGAGACGCAACAGCAATGGCAACCAGGTACACACCTGCGCCGAGCGTGAACGGTGCGCCAATACCAATGTGGTCAAAGGCCAAGCCAGCAAGCGGCGGACCAATGACACGCGCAAGCGCATTCGACGACTGCTGAAAGCCAAGCACTTCCCCGCGCTTTGCTTCAGGCGCAGAATTAGCAACCAATGTTGTAAGCGAAGGGCTCGCAATTCCAGCGCCGATCACCATTAACGCAAGTGCAAGAAACAACACCGGCCACACCACGGCTGCACCAAGAAACAACATTCCCACCGCAACAAATACTTGACCAGTGCGCAACAACGGAAGCGATCCGAACTTGGAGGTGAGTGGACCAATTAATCCACCTTGAACTGCAGACATGAGCAATCCAACCGCAAGAAATACTCCAGCCGTTGAAGCTTCGGTCAAATTAAAGCGGGAACCACCGAACAAAGAAAAAGTTGCTTCGAAACCCGCAAAAGGAAGGGTGGAGAAAAAACCAATGACGACCCAAGATGAAATGTTTCGGTGTTTGCGCTCGTGTGTCACTTCTTGCGAAGGTTCACGTGGTGTGCGGGTTTCTGGCAAGCGGATGATCGCTGCAACCGCGTTAATCGATGCCAGAACTCCAGCGAGATAAAACGGCACGTGCGGTCCACCGAGTGCAGCGAGTCCACCAAGCGCGGGTCCAACAACAAATCCAACACCAAAAGCCATGCCCAACAGACCGAGCATTCGTGCACGTTGCTTTGGAGCTCCAAGATCGGCAATGGCGCTTTGTGCAACCGACACGCTTGCTCCCGAAGCGCCGTCAATTAAACGACCAGCAAACAACACCCACAGAGCACCTGCAGCACCCGTAATAAAACTGCCGATTGCAGTTCCTATGAGTGAAATGACAATGACCGGTTTGCGACCGACACGGTCAGACCAGCGCCCAAGGATTGGCGAAAACACCATTTGCGCCAATGAAAACGAGGCAAACAACAAACCAACTTGAAAGCCATTTGCACCGAACCGGTCGGCATAGCGACCAAGGATTGGAGCAACGATTCCAAAGCCCACCATGTCGAGCGCAACAGTGGACCAAATGACCCAAAAGCCGCGTGGCAACGGTTCGCGAACTGGTTTTTCGGTATTCATGTAATTACTGCTGCAATCTAACTGCGACGCACTCGCGTGCCGTCTTTCGTGGTTTCCACCACATAACCGGCAGCTTGAAGTTCATTTCGAATTGCGTCTGCCTGTGCGAAATCTTTTGCTTTCCGCGCTGCATCCAATGCGTTCGCACGCTCCATAATTGCTGAGTCAATGTCTTCTCCTGCGCGCAAATGAAGACCAAGTGCACCTGTCATTTCGAGCACCGCGCTCGCAAGCGCGCCAGCAGTTGCTAGGTCACCTGACTCCGCAGCAATGTTTGCTCGACGCACTGCGTCAAAAATTAATGCCATTGCCGACGACGTATCTAAGTCATTGTCCATGTGCGTGCGGAACTGCGCAACCACGACTGCATCTGCTTGTGCAGTTGGTATTGAAGCATTAGCCATGCGATTAGCGAAACCATCAAGACCAGCAAGTGAATTCACTGCAGCATCAATGTTGTCTTGACCAACTTTCACCGGTGAGCGGTAATGCGTTTGCAATAGCAACATGCGATACGCGCGTGGGTCGTAGTGCTGCACTAAGTCCACAAGGTTGGTCACGTTTCCCAAACTCTTCGACATTTTTTCGCCTTCGGTGTCCACAACAAAACCGTTGTGCATCCAATGCTGAGCGAACGTTTTGCCAAGAGCAACGGCTTGTGCACGTTCGTTTTCGTGATGCGGGAATCGCAAGTCTGCTCCACCGCAATGCAAGTCGAAACCTTCACCCAATAACTCCAAGCTCATCACTACACACTCGCTGTGCCAGCCCGGCCTGCCTTCGCCCCACGGTGATGGCCAACTTGGTTCACCTGGTTTTGAAAACTTCCACAATGCGAAGTCTGCTGATTGACGCTTTTGTGCAGCACCGAGCACTTCACGATCACCGCCCCCACTCAACATGTCATCCAAACTCTGATGCGCAAGTAAGCCGTAGTCGGGAACAGAGGAGATATCTAGGTACACGCCATCATCAGTGGTGTACGCAGCGTTGCGCGACATGAGATCGCCAATCATTTCCACCATCTGTTCCACATAATCAGTCGCATGAGGAACATCGGTTGGACGTTGCACGCCAAGCTCGCCCATTGCTGTGAACCACACGTCTTCGCATTTGTGCGTGATCTCGGTCCAGTCGCGATTTTCACGATTCGCGCGGTCAATTATTTTGTCGTCAATGTCGGTGATATTTGACACCAAGCGAACTTGCACGCCAGACCATTCCAAGTAGCGACGCAAAATGTCGTACACCAACGTGGCGCGCCCATGACCCAAATGCGGTGGCCCGTACACGGTTGGGCCACATAAATAGATGCCCACCTTGCCCGGATCACGCATTTTTAGTTCGCGCACCTCGCGCGTAACGGTGTCGTACAAATGCAGCACGGGTCAAGCCTAGAGGCGCACCGAGATGCCAAGCCCAGTTGCGCTCCAATACAGTTGAACCGCGATGAACGTCCCCGAAAAACCATCCCTCGACAACCTGGAATCCGCTCTCATCGAAAAATGGGAGGCATCGGGGGTCTACACCTTCGATCGCAGTGCATCGCGCGACAACGTTTTCGCAATTGACACCCCACCGCCAACTGTCAGTGGTTCGTTGCACATGGGACACGTATTTAGTTACACCCACACAGACACCGTTGCTCGCTTTTGGCGTATGCGCGGCAAGAGTGTGTTCTACCCCATGGGATGGGATGACAATGGTTTGCCAACCGAGCGCCGCGTGCAGAACTACTTCGGCGTGTCATGCGACCCAAAAGTTGCCTACGACCCAAAGTTCACCCCGCCATTTCGCGGCGATGTACCAAAGGATCATCGCGCGGTAGCCATTTCGCGTCCGAACTTCATTGAGCTGTGTGTCGAACTTACACATCAGGACGAAAAAATATTCGAAGATCTCTTCCGCAGGCTCGGCCTGTCAGTCGACTGGTCGTTGTTGTACACCACCATTAGCGACTACGCGCGGCGCACCAGTCAGGCTGCATTCATTCGAAACTTGTCACGCGGCGAGGCGTACGCACAAGAAGCACCGACTTTGTGGGACGTCGATTTTGGAACAGCAGTTGCGCAAGCCGAACTTGAAGACCGCGAGCGCCCTGGTGCATACCACTCCATCAACTTTGCGCGTACTGATGGCACAGGCAACGTCACCATTGCCACTACTCGCCCAGAATTAATTCCGGCTTGCGTTGCACTCGTCGCTCACCCAGACGACCCACGTTATCAACCGCTATTCGGCAAAACCGTGCGCACTCCATTGTTCGATGTTGAAGTTCCTGTTGTTGCTCACGAACTTGCTCAAATTGACAAGGGCACTGGCATTGCCATGATTTGTACATTCGGCGACCTCACTGACGTCATTTGGTGGCGCGAACTGAATTTGCCAACTCGAGCAGTGATCGGTCGCGATGG
>JBAXBR010000061.1:0-7712 GCA_037141855.1 Actinomycetota bacterium
GCAATTTCTTCTGGCGTGAGGCCATCCATATTGCCGCCGCTTTGGCCCTTGCCTTCGCCTTGCATTTGCAAGTCCTGCTGCTCGCGCCACATCTCGTCGTTTTCTTTACCGTCTTGCGCAATGCTGTATTCAGGACCGCGCAACGAGAAGTACACCTCGAAAATGGTTTCAAATGCACGCCAATGGTTTTGGCTCTTTACCAACGTTGCGGCAAGCGCGTATTTAAAAGCATCGCGATCTTCGATCGGAATTTCCTTGACCGCCTCCATCGCATCCAGGTTTTCGGTGAGGCTTACTGGCAAACCCGCATTGCGGAGTTCGACAATAAAGCCCGACATCAAGTCGAGAACTGGCATCTCATCAACTCACTTGTCGACCGACAGTTCCTTCGCCGCTTTGGCAATGTCCGTCTGGTATTTGAGAAGAATGTGCAAGGTATCTTTTGCCTCTTGCGCATCAATGTGATCGATGCCGAGCAAAATCAACGTACGTGCCCAGTCAAGCGTTTCGCTCACCGAAGGAGCCTTCTTCAAGTCGAGTTGACGAATGCTGCGAACGATGCGAGCAATTTGGTCTGCAAGGTTCTCGGTAATGCCTTCAACTTTGGTGAGCACGATTTCTTTTTCGCGATCCATGTCTGGATAGTCAATGTGCAAGAACAGGCAACGGCGCTTCAACGCTTCCGACAATTCACGTGTGTTGTTCGAGGTAAGGAACACCATCGGAATTTGTTTCGCGGTAATGGTTCCAAGTTCTGGAATTGACACTTGATACTCCGAAAGAATTTCGAGCAACAATGCTTCGGTTTCAATTTCCACACGGTCAACTTCGTCGATCAACAAGACCACTGGGTCGGTGCTGCTAATTGCTTCGAGCAACGGTCGAGTAAGCAGGAATTCGCTGCTGAAAATGTCGTCGTGAACTTCACTCCACGAGTCGCTCGACTTGTCTGCCTGAATGCGCAACAACTGCTTCTTGTAGTTCCACTCGTACAGCGCCTTCGACTCATCGAGGCCCTCGTAACACTGCAAACGAATGAGTCGAGCGTTCAGCATCTCGGCCACGCTCTTTGCTAATTGGGTCTTACCCGTACCGGCTGGTCCTTCTACGAGGATCGGCTTACCTAGTCGCTGGGCCAAATAGACCACGCTGGCAATTCCGTCATCGGCCAAATAGTTGACCTTTTTTAATCCGTCACGGACTTCTTGCACTGATTCAAAGCTCTTGCTCATTCGAGCAACCCTAGCGTTTAGTGCCCTTGCGCCTACGATGGAGATGCTCATGACCGGTCTTGCTCGATCGAACCTTGTAGTTGCCTCGGGAACAGCAGTTTCCCGCCTCACGGGTCTCATACGTATTGTCGTTTTCGGCATCATCGTTGGACAAACGTCACTTGCCGACGCTTTTGATAGTGCCAACAACTCGCCAAACGCCATTTACGAACTATTAATCGGCGGCGTACTTTCCGCCACCCTAGTTGCACTCTTTGCTCAGTTCGTCGAGCGAGATGACCTCGAACACAACGGCACCAAAAGCCAAGACGCCATCATCAGCGTTTCCGCAATCGTGCTGGTTGCGGTCACCGGCCTCGCCGTATTGTGCGCTCCGTATATTTTTCATCTTTTCTCGCTACACCCAGCACCTGGAGTTGACCCTCTGGTCTTCCGCAGCGTCGGCACAACACTCACACGCATTTTTGTGATTCAGATTTTCTTTTATGGTTTAAGCGCGCTTACCTCTGCGTTGCTCAATGCGCGCAAGTTGTTCTTTGCAGCTGCGTGGTCGCCAGCGCTTGCCAACATCGTGACTATCGGATTCTTTTGCCTGCTTCCACTGACAAAGTCAGGCAACAACCTGTCAATCCAATCGGTGCAACACGATCAAGCCGCCGTGTGGATACTTGGGCTTGGTACAACACTCGGCATAGTCACAATGGCCATCACGCAAAGCATTTCAGTGTTGCGCAATGGCGTGACGTTCACTTTTTCTCCACAATTCGCTCATCCGGCAGTAAAGAAACTCGTTCGCCTATCGCTGTGGACACTTGGCTATGTCGCCGCCAACCAAGTTGCGCTCGTCGTAATCAAGAACCTGGCGTCACCAGGTAGCGGCGGAGTGGATGCATACTCCAAGGCATTCGTGCTCATGCAATTGCCTCACGGACTACTCGCCGTATCGATTGCCACCACATTTGTTCCCGATCTCGCACGCATGTTCCACCGTGCAGACCACCAAAATTTTTCGCTCACAATGGCGAATGGAATTCGTCTCACCGCCCTTCTCACCATTCCTGCATCGTGCGGTCTTTGGGTCATGTCCAAACCAATCATTGGTCTTCTTTTCCAACATGGAAATTTCTCTTCGGTAGCTACACACAACACAGCGCGCGCGCTGTCAGGACTGGCAATCGGGCTAGCCGGATTTTCAATCTATTTATTTGTGCTGCGCGGCTTTTACGCCCGCAACGACACGCGCACACCATTTTTTATCAACGTTGCTGAAAACGCCATCAATATTGTTCTCGCCATCGTGCTGGTGCACAGATACGGCGTATTCGGATTGGGGCTTTCATTTTCTATTGCTTACCTGGTGTCCGCGTTCATTGCGTTGCTGGTTCTTGAAAGCACCGAAGTCGATATCAAACTGACGGAACTCGCATTCAACATTGCCCGAATTGCACTGGCAGCGCTCGTCATGACATGCGTTGTGTGGTTTGCCATTTCCCACATCGGAACCGACGCTGGGTTAGGTGCACTCGCTCGAGTAGCCGCCGGAACGCTCATTGGGGCCGCTACCTATGCCGTTGCGCTGAAAGCGCTCGGCGAAAAAACAATGCGTGACTACTTGTCGAGCAAAATTACTAAATCGTCACGGTGAATCAGCTCAGGGTCTACCCCATCAGGTAAATCCGCACTTTGCGATCCGGCAGCTGCACCAGCTTGTACTGCATCGATGCCAACCATGCCGCGTGCAAAAGAAACACCCCGCACATCAACAATTTCCACGGTGTCGCCTGCAACGAAGTCGCCGCTCACCTCTACAACGCCAGCATGCAGCAGCGAAGTATTGCGAGTAACTAATGCATTCTTTGCACCATCGTCTACCACGACCGAACCAACATGCTGAGCAGCAAATGCGATCCAAAGTTTTCGCGCAGACAGGTTTCTGTTGTGTGGCAGGAATTGCGTGCCAACGCCAGCTTTTTGATCTATCGCATCTTGCAAAACGTTCGGCCGACTTGCACTTGCAATAACCGTACGCACGCCTGACCACGAGGCAATTCGAGCAGCAGAAAGTTTTGACGCCATTCCGCCACTTCCGCGAGCGGTACCGGCCGAGCCAGCATTCACTGTCAACAGTGGGTCGTCTGCCCCGACTTGCTCGACCAAAGTTGCCGAAGTGTCGGTGCGTGGGTCAGCGGTGTACAAACCACCAATGTCAGTGAGCAATACGAGAGCATCAGCCCCAACGCTGTGTGCAACGAGCGCTGCAATTCGATCATTGTCACCAAAGCGAATTTCGTCGCTTGCAATTGCATCGTTTTCATTAATAATTGGCACACAACCAAGCTCGAGCAATCGTCCCAATGTTTGACGCGCGTGCAAATATTGCGTGCGATCAATGAAGTCATTTGGCACGAGAAGCACTTGTGCTCCAATAAGTCCGCGTGCAGACAAATACTCGTTGTAACGATTCATCAGTTGGCTTTGCCCAACTGCTGCAAGTGCCTGCAAGGTTTGAGTGTCGCTAGGACGTTGGCTCATTCCAAGTGCGGCAACACCCCCAGCAACTGCACCAGAGGTAACAACCAGCACTTCATGCGACTGCTCGCGCAACTGCGCAACCTGATTACACAAGGTTTCAATTGCGTGGTTATTGATTGCGCCATGCTCATCGGTTACCGACGAAGTTCCAATTTTGACAACGATTCGCATCATTAACTCTCTGGTGTGTACTCGAAGCTAAACGTACCAATGTGCACAACGGTTCCTTCAATAGCGCCTGCGCGCGCAAGCAAACGATGCACGCCTAGGGCTTTCAACCGTTCATCAATGTAATTCATTGCATCTGGAGTAGTGACGTCATTTAATGCAACTGCGCGCTCTACTTCTCGGCCATGCAGACGGAATTCCAATTCGCCAAGCTTTTCAACGCGTGAGCCTTCAGCCTTTGGCTTAATGACTACAGCACCCTGCTTAGGCGGTTCAAGCGTGCGTGCGTGCTTCACCAAGTCGGCGAGGTCTCCCAACACTTTGCGCACACCATCGCGTGTTACGGCGGACATTTTTGAGCCCTTCCAGGCATCAATCGTGTCGGCTTCAGCGGCATCGGTTTTCGTTGCAACGACTAAGCGTGGGCGATCCAAAAGGTCTGGACGATACTCACCCAGTTCATGCAGCAAAATTCGTTCTTGTTCGTGTGCAGACATTCCGTCCATTGGTGCAAGGTCGACCAACACGCACAACACACGTGCGCGCTCAATATGTCGAAGGAATTGGTGACCAAGACCTTTGCCTTGACTCGCACCTTCAATAATTCCAGGAATGTCGGCGATGATGAATTCTGTTTCCGCGTCTAAGCGAACAACGCCAAGGTGTGGCTCAAGCGTGGTGAACGGATAGTTGGCAATCTTTGGCTTGGCTGCAGACACCGAGCTAATGAACGTACTCTTGCCCGCATTTGGAAAACCAACCAAAGCAACGTCAGCCATCAATTTCAATTCAAGTTTCAGCCAGCGATCAAGACCGTGCTCGCCCTGTTCAGCAAACTTTGGTGCACGACGTCGGTTCGACAAAAAGCGCGCATTGCCGCGACCACCTTGTCCGCCTCGTGATGCACACCACTTCGAACCGTGCACTGGTAAGTCGGCCAGCACTTCGCCCGTATACAAATCTTTTACTTGAGTTCCCTCAGGAACATTGACGATCAGGTCGGCTCCACGGCGTCCGTGCAAGTCCTTACCCATGCCGTTTACGCCATCGCCGGCCCTGCGGTGCGGGTGATCGCGAAATGCCAACAACGACGCAACGTTGTGATCGGCCACGAGCCACACTGAGCCGCCATCGCCGCCATCGCCACCGTTTGGTCCACCAAAGGCAACTGGCCCCTCACGACGGAAACTGACGCAGCCAAAACCACCGTCGCCACCGCGAACGTTGAGTTGGGCTTCATCGACAAATGCGCTCATAGGGGGTTTCTAGGCTACTAGTGCCACACCCCTTATCTATCGTGGGGGCAGATCGTGAGCGACATATCGTGAATGCAGTGAATACACAGAACAACGGCCAAGATTCAAGCGAATCGCACTCGCGAGCAGTTGCTTGGGCGCAAACCATGCATGGTTTCGACAACGACGGCATTCGTTTTGCCCATGCAAATTCGTGGGCAGGCGCAGGCAGTACACACATCGTTGACCGTCAAGAACGCGAAGCCCGCGAACACGATCTTCTCGCGCCACTTGCAACTCGATCATTTGGTGGTGGCACTCGTGCAGTTGCCGAAGAAGAAGATCCATTCCGCACGTGTTTCGAGCGCGACCGCGACCGAATTTTGCATGCATCAGCATTTCGCCGTCTCGCTGGCAAAACACAAGTGTTCGTGTTCCCTCAAGACCACCAACGCACTCGCCTCACGCACGCTCTCGAAGTCGCTCAAGTTGCAACCGCAGTGTCACGCGCACTGGGCCTCAATGTTGCGCTCACCGAAGCCATCGCACTCGGTCACGATTGCGGTCACGGCCCTGGCGGACACGCCAGCGAAGACGCTCTGAGTCCATTCATTCCCGAAGGCTTCGACCATGCAGTGTGGGGCGCCGACGTCACGCTCGTTCCGCTCAACTTGTGCACCGAAACACTCGACGGCATCCGCAACCATTCGTGGTCACGCCCTGCCCCGCAAACACCTGAAGGCGAAGTGGTGTCGTGGGCAGACCGCATTGCGTACGTCTGTCACGACTTCGAAGACGCAGTGGCAACCGGAATTGTTTCTCCAAGCCAACTCCCCGACATTGTGCGCACTTACTGCGGTGTTACGCGATCAAGCCAACTGCGAGCATTTATATCCTCAATGATCGGTGCAAGTTTGCACAACGGTCGAGTTGGCATGAAGTCAAACGAAGCCGATGCGCTCGCTGCGTTTCGCAAATTTAACTACGACAACATTTATATGCGCGAAGCCTCGCGCAACCAAGCAAAATCGGTTATCGATTTATTGCGCGCACTGGTTGAGCATTACGTTGCTCACCCACATCTCATGGCCACACAGCCGCAGCAAGAAATTTCTCCGTCGCATAGCGAACAGGCATTACGTGATGCAGTTGCCTACGTTGGCGGAATGACCGACAGGTTTGCATGCCGACAAGGCGCAGCACTACTGGGTTGGGAACAGAGCAGACTCCCGCAGGGAATCGATACGCACTAACTCTGCGAATCGAGCAGCACCTCATTCGGGTCAATGACCACGCCAACGCCATCGCCAACTTTCAATTGAACATTTCGCGACACAAGCATTGCGCTAATGGTGACTTCAGCTCGATCCAGACGAATGCGAAGAATTGTCGTTGCACCACTGAAGTGTTCTCCGACCACCGTTCCTTCAATTGAGCCAGAAGTTCCGCGCTGACAAAGAGAAACAGCATCTGGTCGTACCAAAATTTGAGCCGCGCTTCCAACTCGTCCCGTAACCGGACTGTCTAATTCGACTCCAGCAATCAGCGGCTTGTTGTGGGGTGAAAACTGAATTTCGATCACATTCATTGCACCGATAAAACGAGCAACAAAACCATTGACTGGGCGCAAATAGATATCCCGCGGCGAACCAATTTGCTGTATTTTTCCGTCTTTCATCACACACACCCGATCGCTAATGTTCAACGCCTCATCCTGATCATGGGTCACAAAAATTGCTCCGATTCCAGCATCTCGCTGCAATGTCCGAATCTCGTCGCGCAACTCTTCTCGCACTTTGGCATCCAAAGCACTGAGAGGCTCGTCTAGCAACAACACCTCTGGCTGAAAAACCAGTGCGCGAGCAAGTGCAACACGTTGTTGCTGACCACCAGAAAGTTGATGCGGATATCTGCCCTCAAGTCCAGCAAGTCTCACTCTGCTCACTGCCTCAACGACAAGCATGTCTCGCTCAGCCGCATCTACTCCTCGAACACGAAGCCCGAAGCCCACGTTTTCGGCAACGGTCATGTGCGGGAACAATGAATAGTTCTGAAACACCATTCCCATATTCCTGGTGTGTGCAGGTAGCGAAGTCACGTCTTTGTCTTTCACAAATACAGATCCAGAATTTGGACGTTCGAACCCCGCCGCTATGCGCAATGCTGTGGTTTTTCCACAACCGCTTGGCCCAAGCAAAGTAACGAGCTCTCCTTGCTGAAGAGTCAAATTGAAATCATCTAATGCAACTACTTGACCGAATGCTTTACTCACTCCAGAAAACTTGAGTGCCGTGTCATGGTTGTTCATCACTATTCCTGTTCTACAGAGTCAAACCCGAGAAGGCTTGTCCTTTTCTTTTTGAAAGACGATTCATTAAGCCAAATATCAATGAGCTCACTACGAGCAGTAAAAGCCCTACAGAAAATGTTCCCTGCGGGTTATTCCCCTGCGACTCAGCCAAATATGCCGGAAGAGTGAATTTCAACAACAGCGAAGCAATCGTGAACTCCCCTAACACCGTTGCAAAACACAGGAAGGAAGCGT
>JBAXBR010000062.1:0-7429 GCA_037141855.1 Actinomycetota bacterium
AGGTTGGCAAGTTCGTTTGAGCTCCATAAAATTTAGGCCATCACCCCCAAGCAATACTCATTTAAGGAGCATGCATCATGGCAAAAGCAGTAGGAATCGACCTTGGAACCACCAACTCGGTAGTCGCAGTCCTCGAAGCAGGCGAACCGGTTGTCATCCCGAACTCTGAAGGTTCACGAACCACCCCTTCAGTGGTGGCGTTCTCCAAAGCTGGAGAAGTATTGGTCGGCGAAGTGGCCAAGCGCCAAGCCATCACCAACCCTGACCGCACCTTCCGCAGCGTGAAGCGCCACATGGGCGAAAACTGGAAGAGCGAAGACATCGATGGCAAGCAGTACACGTCACAGGAAATCAGTGCGCGCATTCTCATGAAGTTGAAGCGCGACGCCGAAGCATATTTGGGCGACACCGTTACCCAAGCCGTTATTACGGTGCCTGCATATTTCGATGACGCACAACGCACGGCAACAAAAGAAGCCGGACAAATTGCGGGTCTTGAAGTGTTGCGCATTATTAACGAACCAACTGCTGCAGCACTTGCGTACGGCCTCGAAAAGGGAAGCGAAGACGAAACCATTTTGGTGTTCGACCTTGGTGGTGGAACATTCGACGTCAGCGTTCTCGAAATTGGTGACGGAGTGTTTGAAGTAAAGAGCACCCACGGAGACACACATCTTGGTGGTGACGACTGGGACCAACGCATCATCGACTGGATGGTGCAACAGTTCAAGGCTGCACATGGTGTTGATCTTGCTGCAGATCGCATGGCTACTCAGCGTCTGAAAGAAGCCGCAGAAAAAGCAAAGATTGAGTTGTCACAAACACAGCAAACACAAATCAATTTGCCATTTATTACGGCAACTGCAGCTGGCCCATTGCACATGGACGAAACATTGACTCGTTCAAAGTTTCAAGAAATGACCGCAGATCTCATCGAGCGTTGCCGTAAGCCTTTCGAGCAAGCAATTACTGATGCTGGTTTGTCCAAGGGTCAAATCAATCACGTCATCATGGTGGGCGGTTCAACCCGCATGCCAGCGGTACAAGAACTCGTGCAGTCAATGACTGGCAAAGAACCAAACCGCACCGTGAATCCGGACGAAGTTGTTGCAGTAGGCGCAGCGGTGCAAGCCGGTGTGTTGCGCGGTGACGTAAAAGATGTGTTGTTGCTCGACGTCACTCCGCTCTCGCTTGGTATTGAAACCAAGGGCGGCGTAATGACCAAGTTGATTGAACGCAACACCACTATTCCTACTCGTCGCACAGAAGTATTCACCACTGCAGATGACATGCAGCCTTCGGTAGAAATTCATGTCTTGCAAGGCGAACGAGAAATGGCCAGCTACAACAAGACGCTTGGCAAGTTCCAGCTTGTTGACTTGCCACCTGCACCACGTGGTGTGCCACAAATTGAAGTGACCTTCGATATTGACGCCAACGGCATCGTGCATGTTTCTGCAAAGGACCGTGCAACGAACAAGGAACAATCCATGACCATCACCGGTCAATCGTCATTGAATAAAGACGACATTGACAAGATGGTGAAGGATGCTGAAGCGCATGCTGAAGAAGATCGTTCGCGCCGTGAAGAAGCTGAAATTCGCAACAACGCTGACTCGCTCGTGTATCAAACCGAGAAAGTTCTGCGCGAGCAGGGCGAAAAGGTAACCGAAGAGGAACGCAATGCAGTTGAAGGCCCATTGAGCGAATTGAAAACCGCTCTTAATGGTTCAGACAACGAAGCAATCAAGGCAGCAACTGAAAAGCTGATGACCGCAAGCCAGGCGTTTAGCCAGAAGTTGTATGAAGCAGCAGCACGCGACACTAACGCGGCAGGAACGTCTGCCAGTGGTCAAGCAACTGGCAGCGACGACGACATCGTTGATGCCGAAATTGTTGACGAGAAATAAGTCGGCGGCAACTCCATCATGAGCGAATCACACGAAGATCTTGTCGTGGAGTCTGAATTGTCAGACTCCAGGCGAGAGACCATTGTTGAAGGTGCGGCGTCACACACTGAAGCCACCATCGAAGACGTCGTGAAAGAGCGCGACGAATTTAAAGACATTGCACTGCGAGTGCAGGCCGACTTCGAGAATTATCGCAAGCGTGCTGCTTCGCAAATGGGCGACGAACTTGATCGTGCACTGGGCAAGCTTGTCGAACAGTTGTTACCGGTACTCGATGCATGTGAGGCAGCAGTGGCTCACGGTGTTGAGGGCGTAGAGCAGGTGTGGTCATCACTCATTGGCGCGTTACAAAAGCAAGGTCTCGAAGCATTGGATTTAGCGGGTAAATCGTTTGATCCAGCATTGGCTGATGCCGTGATGCACGAGGAAGGTGATGGTTCAGAGCCGGTAGTGCTTGAAGTTTTGCGAACCGGTTATCGCTGGAAAGGCCGCGTGCTTCGCGCAGCAATGGTCAAGGTAAAGGGTTAATCATGCAACGCGAGTGGTTTGAAAAGGACTACTACGCGGCATTGGGTGTTACGCAAACTGCAGTAACCAAAGACATCACAAAGGCGTATCGCAAACTTGCGCGGCAGTTTCACCCCGATGCGAACCCGAACAATGCTGCTGCTGAAGAAAAATTCAAAGAAGTATCGGCCGCCTACGACGTACTCGGTGATGACGTCAAGCGTAAGGAATACGACGAAGTTCGGCGCCAAGGACCATCGTCATTCGGTGGAGGTTCTGGCGGCTTTCGGTTTGACCAAAACGACTTTGGCGGCGATGGGCTTGGCGATCTGTTTGGACAAATGTTTGGTGGTGGTCGTCGGCGCAGCCCGTCTGGCCCACAACGCGGTGGGGATATTGAAGCAACGCTTTCACTTGGATTCGCTGAAGCAGTAGAGGGCATCACCACATCGCTTCATCTCACCGCGGAATCGCAATGTTCAAGTTGTCATGGGTCGGGTGCTCGAGCCGGAACTACGGCAAAGCAGTGTGGCCAGTGTCGTGGTCGTGGAGTAATTGACGACAACCAAGGAGTGTTTGCGTTTTCAAGTCCATGCCCACGATGTAATGGGCGAGGCTCCATTATTGAAGCTCCGTGTGTGGGTTGTCGCGGATCTGGAGTTGAAATGCGGCCGCGCGAAGTCAATGTGCGCATTCCTGCTGGTGTTGATGATGGACAAAAGATTCGACTGAAGGGCCGAGGTGCACCTGGAAAGAACGGTGGACCAGCAGGTGACCTCTTTGTTGTATGCCATGTTGCTGCGCACCCGGTTTTTGGTCGCGATGCGAACAACCTCACAGTTCGACTGCCGATCTCATTTAGCGAGGCAACGCTCGGTGCAGATATCGAAGTGCCAACGCTCGATGGGTCAATGGTGACGCTTCGTTTAAAAGCAGGAACCCAGAGTGGGTCACGACACCGCGTGAAAAATAAGGGCGTTGCAAACACGAAAGCATCCGGCGATCTCATTGTCACCGTCGATGTAGCTGTTCCCACAGAACTCAACGACACCGAACGCGAAGCAGTTCAAGCATTACAGCAAGCAGCAACTGCGTCACCACGTGAACGAATTATTCAACTCGCAACTTCAGTGAAGCGGAGCTCGTAATGGAACGTGAAACACGCGCCGTCTATGTCATTTCGGTGGCGGCTGAAATAGCCGGTGTACATCCGCAAACTTTGCGCATTTACGAACGTCGAGGCCTCCTCCAACCCGCGCGTACCAGTGGCGGAAATCGCCGGTATAGCAACGCAGATATTCAACGGCTTCAACGCATCGCCGAACTCGCTAACGCAGGAATGAATCTTGAAGGTATACGCCAGGTCCTCGAACTTGAATCTGAAGTAATTCAGTTGCAGCGTGAAGTTGAACAGCTACGTAGTGAACTTTCATCGGCTACTCGCCACCGTCGCGAAAGCAACGAGCTCGTACCTCTGCATCAAGCCATCACGCTCTTTGGTCGCACGCCTTCAATATTCAGAGACAAGAGGTAAGTACTCATGGTTGATCCAAAGAAATGGACAACGAAAACCAATGAGGCCATTGCTGCAGCAATGCAGTTGGCAACATCAAACTCGAACCCCGAGCTGACCCCCGACCACGTTCTCATTGCGCTTACGAGTCAAACTGACACTGTTGTACCAGCACTATTGGCCAAACTTGGCATCGCTGCTTCAATGTTGCACGATCGTGCAGAGGTAGTGGTTAATGGAATGCCACGCGCTCATGGCGGTAGTGAGCCGCGAATGAGTCGCGAATTATCACAAGTCTTTTCCGCTGCAGAACAAAGCCAAAAAGATTTGCATGACGACTATTTGTCGGTCGAGCATTTACTGCTTGCGTTACACACTCGAGTTGGTGTCGGCAGTGAAGAAATGCTTCAGGCGCTCCGTGACGTTCGAGGTTCACATCGAGTGACATCTCAAAACCCCGAGGAACAATTTCAATCGCTTGAAAAATATGGAGTCGATCTCACTCAGCGCGCACGTGATGGGAAAATTGATCCCGTTATTGGACGTGACGAAGAAATTCGTCGGGTCATTCAAGTGCTGTCACGCCGAACAAAAAATAACCCCGTGCTTATTGGTGAACCAGGCGTTGGCAAGACCGCAATTGTCGAAGGGCTTGCACGACGTATTGCAAGTGGGGACGTACCAGAAGGTTTAAAAAATAAGCGTCTCGTTTCACTCGACATTGGTGCCATGTTGGCTGGTGCGAAATATCGCGGAGAGTTTGAAGAGCGGTTGAAAGCGGTGCTTAAGGAAATCATCGATGCCAACGGCGAAATTATTTCGTTTGTTGATGAAATTCATACGCTTGTTGGTGCTGGCGGTGCAGAAGGTGCAATCGATGCTGGCAACATGATTAAGCCGATGCTCGCCCGAGGTGAGTTGCGCA
Source organism: Actinomycetota bacterium (assembly GCA_037141855.1). Taxonomy (GTDB): domain Bacteria; phylum Actinomycetota; class Acidimicrobiia; order Acidimicrobiales; family Ilumatobacteraceae; genus UBA3006. The sequence goes on from JBAXBR010000062.1 coordinate 4,856, forward strand.
TGATTGGTGCGACAACACTTGACGAATATCGCAAGTATGTAGAAAAAGACGCTGCGCTTGAACGCCGTTTTCAACAGGTGTTTGTTGGTGAGCCAACAGTCGAAGACACCATTGCTATTTTGCGTGGCTTGAAAGAACGCTACGAAGTTCACCATGGTGTTCGAATTCAAGACAATGCCATTGTGAGTGCTGCTGTGTTGTCAAACAGGTATCTCACTAATCGATTTCTTCCTGACAAAGCAATTGACCTCATGGACGAGGCAGCAAGCAAGCTAAGAATTGAAATTGATTCATTACCGACCGAAATTGACGTTATTGATCGCCGAATCTTGCAACTGGAAATTGAACGTGTTGCGTTAGAAAAAGAATCAGATTCGGCATCTACAGAACGTCTCCGCATCTTGAATGAAGAATTGATTGAACTGCAACAGCAGACGAATGAAATGAAAGTGCATTGGGATGCCGAGAAGCAGGCGATCAGTGCGATTCGTACGCTGAAAGAAGAACTCGAAACATTGCGCGGTCAAGTAGAACGTGAAACCGATCTCGAGAAGGCTGCTGAAATTCGTTACGGACGCATTCCAGAAATTGAACGGCGCATTACTGAGGCAACTCACGAACTCGATGTACTGCAGTCATCAACCCGAATGTTGAAAGAAGAAGTAGACGCGGAAGACATTGCTGAAGTTGTTGCGAAGTGGACAGGTGTTCCGGTAACAAAACTCATGGAAGGCGAGATGCAAAAACTCGTGCACCTGGAAGACCTGCTTCATCGCCGAGTGATCGGTCAAGATGCTGCGGTGACGGCAACAGCGAACGCCATCCGACGCAGCCGTGCAGGATTATCGGATGAGAATCGACCAATTGGTTCATTTATGTTTCTTGGACCAACTGGCGTTGGAAAAACCGAGCTTGCGCGTGCACTCGCCGAGTTTCTTTTCGATGACGAAAAGTCGTTAGTACGAATTGATATGTCGGAGTACATGGAAAAGCATTCCGTGAGCCGACTTATTGGAGCGCCACCTGGATACATCGGCTACGAAGAAGGCGGTCAACTCACTGAATCGGTGAGACGTCGGCCATACAGCGTGGTCTTGCTTGACGAAATTGAGAAAGCTCATCCCGAGGTCTTCAATGTGCTGTTGCAACTGTTGGACGATGGACGTCTCACTGACGGCCAAGGTCGAACGGTTGACTTCACCAACACCGTGCTCATCATGACGAGCAACTTAAAGGGCGAACCGATCGAGTATTTCAAACCCGAATTCGTGAATCGCATCGACGAAATTGTGCGCTTTAGAACCCTCACTCAAGACGACATGGGCGCCATTGTGGACATTCAACTGGAGCACCTCATCGAGAGATTGGCGCGGCGTCGTATTGCACTTGCCATTACTCCGGCTGCACGAATCATGCTCGCTGCACAGGGTTTTGATGCCGAATACGGCGCGCGACCCTTGAAGCGATTGATTCAAAAGACCATTGGTGACTCGGCTGCGTTGCTCATTCTTGAGGGCAAGGCCAACGAAGGCGACTCCATCGTTGTCGATGTGGTGAATGACGCATTGAATACTTCGGCACAGCGCCTCGAACAGGCATAACGGTTCGGTCGGCAGAGGCGCTTCGCGCTGGGCACAGTATGATCTGATTACGTTCCCCACAACTTCAGGAGCGTTGCATGCCCGTAGCAGTAGTCGTCGGTACCCAATGGGGTGATGAGGGCAAGGCCAAAGTCATTGACCTCCTCGCCGAAACACATTCACATGTTGTTCGCTATCAAGGTGGACACAATGCGGGACACACGGTTGTCGTTGGCGATCAACGATATGCGCTGCAACTTATTCCAAGTGGTGTGTTGTATCCACATGTCACTCCTGTAATTGGTAACGGCGTTGTGGTGGATTTGCCAACGTTATTTAAGGAAATCGATTCACTTGAGAGTCGTGGAATTTCGTGCAGCAAATTAATGGTGTCAAGTTTGGCGCAACTCATCTTTCCGTGGCATCAAATGCTGGATGCATTGCATGAATCCAAATTGGGCGATGCAAAAATTGGAACAACGCTGAAGGGAATCGGGCCTGCTTATGCCGACAAAGCCCTTCGTGTTGGACTACGGGTTGGCATGGTGCGTGACATCCCAGCATTTGCACAACTTGTTCGCGAACGTGCAACCGCGGCGCGAGAGATGCTTGTTGCACTCGGTGGAGAAACATTTGATGTTGAAGCAATGGTTGCTCAGTTCACCGAACTTGGAACACGGTTACAGCCATACGTAGCAGACACGGTGAACGCACTGCATAAAGCGATTGAATCTGGTGACAACGTGTTGTTAGAAGGAGCTCAAGCGACTTTCCTCGATCTTGATCATGGAACGTATCCGTTTGTGACTTCGTCAAATCCAACTGCAGGTGGTGCGTGTGCAGGAACTGGAATTGGGCCGCGACAAATTTCGCGCGTGGTTGGTATTGCAAAGGCGTACACCACTCGAGTTGGCTCTGGTCCATTTCCTACTGAACTCATTGGCGAACTCGGAGACAAAATTGTTGACATTGGCCACGAATTTGGAACGGTGAC
>JBAXBR010000063.1:0-7376 GCA_037141855.1 Actinomycetota bacterium
GTTGGCAGTTGTTTTTTTGCCCCGTTTTACGAGTCTGAGCAACTCGGGTCGCACGCTCGGCCAGCGACACTGACGTCGAAACCTGTCAGCCCCGTTAACTTTGCTTGCCCTGTCAGTGTACGGCAACGGTGTGCGCATTTATTCAGTAGTTACTGACCTTGTTTCTTTTGACGCCCAGCCTCGCGGCGCATTTCAAGTTCAGATTCTTTTTTGGCAATGGCTTGACGGCGATCGGCTTTTTGCCTGCCCTTGGCAAGTGCAATATCAACCTTCACGCGACCTTTACTAAAGCGCACCTCTAGCGGAACAATGGTGAGGCGTTCTTTGTTGATGCGATCTTGCATGCGGCGAATTTGTTCGCGATGGAGGAGTAGCTTGCGGCGGCGCATAGGTTCGTGCGCACCGACTCCGTGGGCAAATGCGTAGGAGGAAATATGAATTCCGTCCAACCACATTTCACCGTTCACTACATGCGCATACGCATCGGCAAGTTGCACTTGGCCTGATCGAACGCTTTTCACTTCGCTTCCGAGCAGCACAATGCCGGCCTCGATTACATCCACAATGGTGTAGTCGTGCCTGGCCTTACGATTACTGGCAACCACCCGGTCTAGGTGCTCCCGCTCGTTCTGCTTGTTTTGTGCGTTCATATCGTTCGTTTCAGCATACGGGTAGCCTGAAAATCAGATGAGTACTCAAACCACGCTCTTAGTGTCACCACAGGTATTACAAGCCATTGGAGAACACGCCATTTCGTGTTATCCAGAAGAGGCCTGCGGACTATTGGTAGGGAACAGCGCAACCAATGAGGTGCTCGAGTTTCACGCGTGCGAGAACATTGCGCATTCGGCAAAGGTGTACACCATTAATCCGAAGCAACACTTGGTCATTGAGCGAAACGCCGAAGACGCTGGTCGAGAAGTAGTTGGAGTAGTGCATAGCCATACTCATACCGAGGCGTACCCAAGTTCGACCGATGTTGTGCAAGCTCCAGACCCTGGTTGGCAGTACATGATCGTCACGCTGAAGCGCGGTGTGCCTGAGCCGCGGAATTTTCGCATTATTGACGGCGTTATTTCGGAAACGGAAATAATCCAGCACGACTGAGGGTTGTAGCGACAACATCGTTAGAATTATGACTTAATCAGTCAACAATCCCCGGAGTTGTTATGGTGCCTCACGAAAGCGTTCTCGACCTGATTGGCAACACGCCAGTGGTTGATGTCAGCAATCTGTCACCGAACCCACGTGTGCGGTTGATTGCCAAACTTGAAGGTCAGAACCCATTTGGATCGGTGAAAGATCGCATTGCGAAGTCAATGATTGATCAGGCAATTAAAGACGGTTCATTGAAGCCCGGTCAGCGCATCATGGAGCCATCTTCTGGCAATACCGGAATTGCGCTCGCTGCAATTGCTGCGGTCAAGGGCAATCCCATCACCATCTTGATGCCGGAAAGCGTTTCTATTGAGCGTCGTCAAATGCTTGAAGTGTTTGGTGCAGAAATTATTTTGACGCCTGGTGGAGAAGGATCAAACGGGGCAGTGCGTCGTGCGGAAGCGTTGTCTGCCGAACATCCCGAATGGTGTTTCATGCACCAGTATCAAAATGATGCAAACCCACGTGCGCATTACGAAACCACTGGCCCAGAAATTTGGCGTGACGTTCCTGAGATCACACATTTTGTTGCAGGACTTGGAACAAGTGGAACCCTCATGGGCGTTGGTCGTTTCCTGAAGGAACAGAATGCGGAAATCAAATTGGTTGCGGTGGAACCTCCGCTTGGTGAGCGTGTTGAAGGATTGCGCAACTTAGACGAGGGTTACATTCCACCAATTTTTGAAAACTGGCACGGCATCGACTTACTTGATCGCAAACGCGTCGTTCGTCCGCGCGAGAGTTTGGAAATGACTCGCCGTTTAGTTCGCGAATGCGGAATTTTCGCGGGCATTTCATCGGGTGCATCACTTGCTGGAGCGCTAAAGGTTGCAGGTGAAATTGATGAAGGAACCATTGTGTTCATTGTGTGCGATGGCGGTTGGAAGTACCTATCAACTGGTGCCTACACCGACGATCTCGATGCCGCAGAAGCAGCAGCCGAGAAAATCATTTACTTCTAATCTCGCGCTAACCGCCGATTACGAGAACGATCAAACCGACCAACACGATCGCGGCCGAGGTGATGCGTCGACGATGATCTCCTTCGTCAAGCATTTTCCAGCCGGCAAATGCCGCGATGACCACACTCGATTCACGTAACGAAGCTACGTAACCAACGGGGGCGTGGCGATACGCAATCATCACCAACATGTAGGCAACGGTAGAAAATACTCCAGCAGCGCCCATGATTTTCCAATGTGCGCGCATCGTGGGAATCATCTGTTTACGACTGCGGACGCTCGCGTACAACGAAACAAATAGCGCGGCTGCGATATTCAGTGCAAGTGCGTACGCAATTGGCTGAGACTGCCGAGTTCCATGGCCGTCAACAACGGAGTACACAGCAATGGTGGATGCAACTGAAAGTGCGGCACCAACAACATGCCACGATCCACTTTTTGCAAGCACGAACAATCCAAGTACCGCAAGCAAAATTCCAATTGTTGAAGTAAGCGAAAGCGTGTCGTGCAGAAAGAGCACTCCACCTGCTGCGGCCGCGAGTGCACCTGCGCCACGAACGATTGGGTATGACATGGAGAAGTCTCCGCGGTCGTACGCGCGAGAGAGCAACATGAGGTACGGCACGTGCATCGCACCACTAAACAATGCCCATCCCCAAGCAATGTGTGGCATCGAGCCGACGAGTGCCCATGTTGTGAGCGCAATTGCACTCAATGTTCCACCGATCGTGAATTGCCCCCATAACGCCAGTCGGCGATCGGTGCTTTGCTTCACCAGCAAATTCCACGACGCGTGAAGCACTGCAGCGGTTAACGCAAGCACGGTGGCGAGAAGCACCAAGTCAGACTATTGCGCTGGCGTATTGTGGAAGCCGATGCCAAATAAGCGAAATAGCGCAGTTGGCCCGATCGGCATGTTCGACTCGGGATTTGGCGGACTCACGGTCGCGCGTGCAGTGATTGATCTCCTTCCTCATGAAGACGTGGTGTACATCGGCGATACCGGCAGGTATCCGTATGGCAATAAGCCAGCCGAGCAAGTGCGCGAATATGCACGTGAATTGGCGTGGAGTTTGGTGAATGACTACAACGCAAAGCTTGTTGTTATCGCGTGCAACACTGCAGCCTCGGTGGCTCTGCACGAGCTCGCCGCCGAACTGCCAGTACCAGTGCTTGGAGTGGTGGAGCCTGGTGCGCGGGCGTTGGTGCGCGCAACACAAAACGGAAAAGTTGGTGTCATTGGCACAGTAGGAACGATTTCTTCTGGCGCGTATGTGAACGCAATTCGCGACACGAAGGCAAATGTTGCGCTCACATCGGCTGCATGTCCAGGGTTCGTCGAATTTGTTGAGCGCGATCAAACTGCCGGAGATGAAGTGACGGTGCTAGCAGAACGCTTGTTGGCGCCGGTGCGCGACGCTGGAGTTGATGCGCTCTTGCTCGGCTGCACGCACTATCCGTATTTATCGCGCGTGATAAGCGAAGTGATGGGCCCGAATGTGGTGCTGGTAAGCAGCGGCGATGAAACGGCATTCGCGGTGCGCGATGCTTTAGCGGAAACAGGAATGGCTGCAACGAGTGGCGTAGGTTCGCATCGCTTTTTGTCGTCTGGAGACATTTCCTGGTTCGCACAACTCGGTCGCCGATTGCTTGGTCCAGAATTGGACAGCGCAGAGCAATGGTCGAACAACAAGATTTAACAACAACAGGGAGAACACAGATATGACACGTTTTGATGGCAGACAACACAACGAACTGCGACCGATTACTTTTCAACGCGACTTCACCGAAATGTCGGCAGGGTCAGTGCTTGTGTCGTTTGGTAAAACGCGAGTGTTGTGCACTGCATCGTTAGATGAAGACGTGCCGCGTTGGATGAAGGGCAGTGGCAAAGGTTGGGTGACCGCGGAGTACTCGATGCTGCCAGGCTCTTCGCCAGAGCGTGTTGGCCGCGAAGCAGCTAAGGGTAAGCAGTCAGGACGTACAGTAGAAATTCAGCGACTCATCGGTCGTGCGTTGCGTTCGTCAATTGACATGAAGCAACTTGGTGAGCGTCAAATTCTTATTGACTGCGATGTATTGCAGGCCGATGGTGGAACACGTACCGCAAGTATTTGTGGAGCATTTGTTGCGTTGCACGACGCGATTACTCGCATTCAGCAAAACGGCGGCCTCACAGTGAACCCGTTGCATTCCATGTGTGCTGCCATCAGCGTGGGAATGCACAATGGCAATGCTGTTCTCGATCTTCCTTACGAAGAAGATTCGAAGGCTGAAGTGGATATGAACGTGGTCATGTTGCAACCTATCAACGGCGGCGAGCCAACCTATGTTGAGGTGCAAGGCACCGCTGAAGGAAAAGCATTTTCGCGCAGCGAACTGGATGCATTGCTTGGGCTTGCTGCAGGTGGGCTTGAGCAAATCTTCGCCAAGCAACGCGAAGTAATTGCCACTCCGCCAACACCGCGTCCACTCGGTAGGTAGTCGTGTTGCGCGCAGCCTGCGCATCTGCCAACCCACACAAGGTTGCTGAAATATTTGACCTCATGGGTGGGGTCATTGACTTGCAGCCTCGCCCAGAGGGACTTGCAGATGTTGTTGAAGACGCGGACACACTCGTTGGCAATGCGCGGTTGAAGGCAGTTGCTGTGTGCAATGCAACTGGTCTGCCGGCATTGGCCGATGACACCGGGTTAGAAGTAGATGCACTGAATGGAGCGCCAGGAGTGCACACTGCACGGTTTGCTGGCGAACATGCAACGGACGCCGATAACAGAGTGAAAATGTTGCGAGAGCTGAATGGCAAAACACGCACATGCAGATTTAGAACAGTTGCGCTATTGCGGTTTCCCGATGGGCGAGAAGTAGTTGCCGAAGGTGTGTGTGAAGGAAGTATCGCAGAGGCAGAAATTGGTGAGCGTGGTTTTGGCTATGACCCGTTGTTCATTGCGCGCGACGGAGACGGCCGAACCTTTGCGCAAATGACTGTTGATGAAAAACACGCACTCTCACACAGAGGCAAAGCGTTTCGTGCGTTATCGGAAATGCTGAAAAACGATTCACCAACCGCGTAAGTCGATTACCCAGCGATCGACGATTTCGTCCCCGCTGACTACCCATGCCGCTTCGTGTTGAGCAACTGTTGGGTCAATATGTGCAGGGGTAACGCGAATTCGTGTTCCTACTTTTGGAGGAGAGCCATCACTCGGTGAGAACGTGGTGTGTTCGTCGGAGCAAAACCACACCGCATGTCCATCGATAGATGGATTGCCGTGATCCATGCCAAGCGACTTCAGGCCAACATCGATGACAGCCCATTGAGCGTTTGACGAAATAACAGTTCCAACAACGAACACAGCCTGTGCAAACGGCAAACCGAGTTGCGCGTACTGCGTGTCCATCAACGAATACGAGCCGGCCTGAATTTCGGTGACACCAGTGTTGCTATGCAAGTTGTACGTGCCCGTACCGCCCGCAGAAATAATGTCACCGCCAACATCGCTTGCTGCTGCGCGTAACAACGCCATGCAACTTTCAACCTTGGCCAGTCGTTCGCTGTTTTCGGCAACCATCATGAGGTGGCCTTCGTAGCCCATTACTCCGCGAACGGTTTTGCCAAGTGCTCGTGCTTTGTCGGCAAGTGATCCAGCAAGTTCGGGTGCAATGCCGCAGCGTGGTAGTCCAACGTTGACATCAATGAGCACATGTTGAATTCCAGCAACATGAGCAGCCTGCAATGTTTCTTCAGAATCAATCGCAACCGTGATGAGCGCTTTGTCTTGCAGCGCTGCCATTTCCTGTAATCGAATGGCGTCAACACTTTCGTTGGCGAGAAGCAGATCTTCGCCAACGCCAGCTTTCACCATGCCCACAACTTCGCGTGGTGTTGCGCACGTAAATGTGGTGTGCCCAGCGCGAACTTGTTCGCGGGCGAGGGCGGTGCATTTGGTTGCCTTCATGTGTGGGCGCAATCGGGTGGCAGGTATTGCGGCAGCCATAGTGGCAATGTTTTGACGAGCGATAGCGCCATCAATCACGAGCGCCGGGGTCTGCACCTCAGAGATGTGCGCTGGTTGAAAACTCACAGTGCCGACGGAGAGACTCGAACTCTCACTGACAGCATCCTAAGTGCTGTGCCTCTGCCATTGGGCTACGTCGGCTAATCGCGATAAGGGTAGTGGCAAGGGGATCGTTTCTTGACACAATGTAAAGCGTGACCTCAACAATGACATCCCCCCAAGACTCAGATGCCCTCGCCAGCCAACTTGGCTTGGCCGACACCATTGTGGACGAAGGGGCTTTGGCCGAAAGCATTCGCAAATGCGCAGCCAACAATGTGGTGCTGCCAACGTTCGCCCAGTTGGCGAACCCATCCCTGATTCCGGCCGACATTGCGGCGGGGGCAGACAAGAATTCTGCAGACTCGCGCAACTTGTTCCGCGTGCATTGGTTTAACGACATGGCCGGAAATCGCGTGAGTGTTCCCGATCATGTGGTGTTGCCGAAATCGCTGACTGGTGTCGATAGTCCGATTGTTGTGTTGTTCGGCGATCGCTTCCCAATGATCACGGCACACAAAGTGTTGGCAGCGTATTCATGTTTGGCTCCACGAGTCATTACCGGTCAGTTCAACCCTGCAACGCAACGAGCGGTGTGGCCGTCAACTGGCAACTACGCGCGAGGTGGAGTGGCAATTAGCAAAATCATGGGTGCGCGCGGTGTTGCAGTGTTGCCAGCCGGAATGTCACAAGAGCGTTTCGACTGGCTCGATCGCTGGACAAGCGACCCGAGCGACATCATTCGCACGCCTGGCACAGAAAGCAACGTGAAAGAAATTTACGATGCATGCAACGAAATGAAGAAAGATCCGAAGAACTTCATCTTCAATCAGTTTTGCGAATTTGGAAACTACCTTGGCCACTACGAAGTGACGGGACGTGCACTTGCAACGGTGTACGAACATGTTGCAAAGGGCTTGAACCGTCCGAACCTACGACTTGCAGCATTCACCAGTGCAACGGGCTCCGCGGGAACTATTGGTGCAGGTGATCACCTGAAAGACAAGTACGGAACGAAGATCGTTGCGGTTGAAGCCCTTGAGTGCCCAACCATGCTGGAAAACGGTTTTGGCGAGCACAACATTCAGGGAATCGGCGATAAGCACATTCCACTTATTCACAACGTGATGAACACCGACGTCATCGCTGCTGTATCCGACCGCGCAACCGATGAACTCGATGTGTTGTTCAACACTTC
>JBAXBR010000064.1:0-7308 GCA_037141855.1 Actinomycetota bacterium
GCGTCCTCTTCGCCGATGCGACCTTGCACCAAGCTGATCATCAGTTCGTCGTTCACTAATTCACCTTTGTCGAGCACGGCCTTCACAGCACGGCCGAGTGGCGAATCTTTACGCACTGCTGCGCGCAACATTTCACCGGTTGAAATATGTGGTGAGCCAAATTCTGCCGCTAAGCGCACACATTGAGTGCCCTTGCCGGCGCCTTGACGGCCAAGCATGATGATGCGAATTGCATTCGACATGGTGGTGATTCTTTCGTGAAAATCTTGAAATCCGTTTCCTAAAAAGGAAACGTCACTTCAAGAAACCCTCGTAGTTGCGTTGCATCAACTGGCTATCAATTTGGCGCATTAGTTCAAGTGCAACACCAACTGCAATGAGCACCGTGGTTCCAGCAAATGGGAATGACTTCACATTTCCTACCCACAAAATGATGTACGGCAGAATGGCAATAAAGGCAACAAACAATGCTCCTGGAAGCGTGATGCGGTTTACCGTCTTTGCCAAGAAACTTTCAGTCTGCGGTCCTGGGCGAATTCCAGGAATGAAACCGCCCTGCTTACGCAATTGATCTGCCTGACGGATTGGGTCAAATGCGATTGAGTTATAAAAGTAAGCAAACGCAATGATCAACAAGAAGAAGATTGAGATGTACAACATGTTTTGGCTATTGACCAGATAGTTGTTCACAAACGAGGCAACTGAACCGCGCCAACCCAAACCACTGCCGAGCATGTTCGACAACAACACCGGCAACAACAGCACCGAGCTTGCAAAAATGATTGGTACAACACCGGCTTGGTTCACCTTCAATGGAATGTAGGTGTTTTGGCCACCATATTGCTTGCGACCAATCACGCGTTTCGCGAATTGCACTGGAATGCGTCGACTGCCGAGTTCCACTCGAACCACCGCAAACAAAATGCCAATTGATACTGCAACAAGCACAACAAACGTTACGGTTTTTTTACTTTGCAAAAGCGAGTAGTAGTTGTACGGAAGACCGCTAACAACTGAAGAAAAGATCAACATGGACATGCCATTACCAATTCCGCGTTGGCTAATCAATTCGCCGATCCACATCAACAGTGCAGTACCTGCAACAAGTGAAGGAATTACCAACAGCGCACGTGGCATGAAAGGGTTCAACAACACAACGTCTGGTGCTTTGTGCGCGGCGCCAAAGAATGCCGAGCCCTTGCCCTGTCCAAAAATAAAGGTCAGTCCTGCGCCCTGCAATGTGGCAATACCAATTGCTACATAGCGAGTCCATTGCGTGATCTTGCGCTGGCCAGTTGCGCCTTCTTGTTGCCATTGCTCAAGCTTTGGAATAACAACACCAAGCACCTGCATGATGATGCTGGCCGTGATGTACGGCATGATTCCCAATGCAAAAATGGAAAAGCTTCCGAAGGCTCCACCCGAGAACAAGTTCAAGAATCCAAGTGCGCCTTGCGAATTTGATGCTTCGCGCAATTGCCGAACAGCCTGTGCATCAATACCCGGAACGCGAAGTGAAGCGCCGAAACGGTACACAGCAATCATGGCAAAGGTGAACAACAACTTGTTACGAAGGTCTTCCACCTTGAAGATGTTCTTCACATTCGACAACATCGTGGGTGCTCCTGTACTTGAAGCGCGCCGGCGAACCGGCACGACATCACTATCGGTTAGTGAACTGGTTGCCCTTAGCGGCTGGACGTGGGCCCTTGTGCGGCATTGGCAAGATGGTTACAGAACCACCAGCAGCAACAATTGCTTGCTCGGCAGTCTTGGAAACTGCATGTGCTGAAACCTTGACAGCCTTCGTGATTTTTCCACGACCAAGCACCTTGATCAGCGTGTTCTTGTGAGCAGCGCTCTTCGCTACGAGCACCTTTGGATCTACTTCTGCAAGACCCAAGGCTTCGATGACATCGAGGTTTACTGCGTAGTACTCAACGCGGAACGGGTTATTAAAACCCTTCAACTTTGGTACGCGTTGCTTCAATGGCATCTGACCACCTTCAAAGCCTCGCTTCACGGTGTTACGGGCATATTGACCCTTCGTACCGCGACCTGCAGTCTTTCCACCCTTACCGCCGATACCACGACCGACGCGCTTTGGCTTCTTCGTTGATCCCTTTGATGGGGCGAGTTCATCTACGCGCATGGCTTACTTGCCTTCCTTGATTTCAATGAGGTGAGGAACACGTGCGATCATGCCGCGAATTTCCGGACGATCAGGCAATGTGTTGGTGTGGCCAATTCGACGCAAGCCAAGAGCGCGCAATGTTGCACGGTTCTTTGGCTTGTTGCCGATTTCTGAACGCACCTGAGTAACAGTGATGGTTGCACCAGTTGGCTCAACCTTCACACGCTTTACTTTGCGAGTTGATGTATTGCCCGATGCAGCCTTCAACGCAGCGGCTGCTGCGCGCTGTTCTGCTGCAGCTTTTTTAGCTGCTGGCTTGCGGTCGCGTGTTGTGCGACCTGGTTTTTTAAATGCTGCCATGACTAGTGAGCACCTCCGTTTGACTTCTTACGCTCGTTGAACGCACGAAGGAGACCTTTTGGAACGAATGAATCAGCAGGAATTCCGCGACGCTTTGCAACTTCGTCTGGGCTCTGCAAGTCCTTCAATCCGTTAATCGTTGCGCGAGCAACGTTGATGGCGTTCGACGAACCAAGCGACTTCGCTAGTACGTCGTGAATGCCGGCTTCTTCAAGAATGATTCGAGCAGCGCCACCGGCGATAACTCCGGTACCAGGAGCAGCAGGCTTCAGCAATACGCGGCCTGCGCCATTGATCCCCAAAATTTGGTGAGTGATGGTTGAACCTGCAAGAGCAACGCTAAACAAATTGCGCTTTGCTTCTTCGGTTCCCTTTTGGATTGCCAAAGGAACTTCCTTTGCCTTTCCGTAACCAAGACCTACGCGGCCTGCACCATCACCGATAACAACAAGTGCAGTGAACGAAAAGCGACGTCCACCCTTCACTACTTTTGCTACGCGATTGATGTGTACTACGCGTGACTCGCGGAGCTGACCTGGTTCGGTCGTGCGTGCGTTTGAAATGTCAGTCATTAGAACTCCAACCCTGCTTCTCGGGCAGCATCTGCTGCCGCTGCTACGCGACCGTGGTACAAGAATCCACCGCGGTCATAAACAACTTTTGTTACTCCTGCAGCCTTTGCACGCTGCGCAACGAGTGTTCCGATGCGCTTTGCTGCATCAACGTTTGAACCGCCACCCAACTTGCGCTGGTCTGGCTCAACAGTTGACGCCGAAGCAACGGTGTGTCCGTCGAGATCGTTGATCAACTGCACAGTGATGTGCTTGTTGCTGCGATATACGGCGAGACGTGGACGCTCGGCGGTGCCGGTGATCTTCTTGCGTACGCGACGGTGGCGACGCAAGCGACCTGCATGGCGCTGGCTTGATACTGATGTCATAGTCGTCAAATCTCCCGATTACTTCTTGCCGGTCTTGCCTGCTTTACGCAGGACCTTTTCATTGAGGTAACGCACACCCTTGCCCTTGTAAGGCTCTGGCTTGCGAATTTCGCGAATGTTCGCTGCAACTTGGCCAACAACTTCTTTGTCGGCACCCTTGACGATAATTTTCGTCTGTACAGGAACTTCGAATGTGACTCCTTCAGGAGCATCAATCACTACTGGATGTGAAAAACCAAGAGCCAACTTCAACTTGCTTGGACTCTGAGCTTCTGCGCGGTAACCAACGCCGATGATGTCGAGTTCCTTGGTGTAACCCTCGGTAACGCCGATCATCATGTTGTTGACCAACGTGCGAACCAGACCGTGACGTGCACGTGAATCGCGCTCTTCGTTGTCGCGAGTAACCACAATGGTGTTTTCTTCGCGAGCGATGGAAACTCCAGTTGGGAACACACGTGACAGCGTGCCTTTCGGACCTTTTACGGTCAGCGAAAGACCAGCGATAGTGACGTCGACACCGTTAGGCACAACGACTGCTGCATTTCCGATACGTGACATATGAGTACTTCTTTCCTCTACTGGTTTCCGCTTACCAAACGAAGCACATGACTTCACCACCCACGTTGCGCTGGCGCGCTTCGCGGTCGGTCATGAGCCCGTGGCTGGTGGACAGGACAGCAACACCAAGACCACCCAAAACGCGTGGTACTTCAGTTGCATTGCGGTACACGCGAAGACCCGGTGTGGATACTCGCTTAATACCTTGAATGGTGCGCTTACGATCATCGGAATACTTCAGACCGATCTTCAACGACTTACCCGGACCAGTTGGGTTGTCGATAAGACCGAAGTCAGTGATGTATCCCTCTTTCTTCAGCACTTCAGCGAGTGCTGACTTCTGCTTTGAGGCAGGCATCAACACTTCGTCTTTCATTGCAGCATTCGCATTGCGAATGCGCGTAAGCATGTCGGCGATCGGATCAGTCATCATGACGCAATCACCAACTTGCCTTGGTCAAACCAGGGATTTCACCGGCATGGGCCATCTTGCGAAGGCACAGGCGGCACAATCCGAATTTGCGATATACAGCACGCGCGCGTCCACATTTCTGGCAACGCGAGTAACCGCGTACCTTGAACTTGGGCGTTTTGTTCGCCTTGTTAACGAGTGATTTCTTTGCCATATGGTCCTCTACTTACTTCTTCTTCTTGGCTGAGCGTTTTGCCGCTCCGCGAGCTTTTTTGGATGATGCTGGTTCTTCGCCCTTACGGAATGGGAAACCAAAAGCATCAAGAAGTGCTTTTCCATCGAGGTCGGTATTAGCGGTGGTGACAATGGTGATGTCCATACCGCGTGTGGTGTCTACCTTGTCGTAGCTCACTTCGGTGAATACCAATTGCTCAGTAAGACCAAATGTGTAATTGCCATGACCGTCCCACGACTTACCTGGGAGACCACGGAAGTCACGAATACGAGGAATCGCTACAGCGATCAAACGATCGAGGAATTCCCACATACGATCTCCGCGAATTGTCACTTTGCAACCAATTGCTTGGTTCTCACGAAGTTTGAACGATGCAATTGATGTACGTGACTTCGTAACGATTGGCTTTTGGCCAGAAATCGCGGTGAGGTCTGACACAGCGCCGTCAATAAGCGACGACTGCTGAGTTGCGCGACCTACACCCATGTTGATCACAATCTTTTCGAAGGTTGGCACCTGCATGACATTCTGAACGCCGAGTTGTGTAATGAGTTCGGCGCGCACAATTTCGTTGTAGTGCAACTTCAAGCGTGGTTGGTATGCGACTGCAGCAGTCATCAGATTTCATCTCCGGTGCTCTTGGCAACGCGCACCTTGGTGCCGTCTGCCTTGATCTTGTAACCAACGCGAGTTGGCTTTCCCTTGTGTACCAACATGACGTTTGAAGCATCGACAGGCATGTCCTTGTCAATGATTCCACCGGTGTTGGTGGTTTGTCCGCGGGCAGCAGTGTGACGTTTCGCGGTGTTAACACCGGCGACTTTCACTTTGTTGCTCTTTGGACTTACTTGTGTAATTTCGCCCGTCTTGCCTTTGTCTTTGCCGGCAATAACGATGACGGTGTCACCCTTTTTCAACTTCATGGTTACAACACCTCCGGTGCAAGCGAAATAATTCGCATGAACTTCTTGTCACGGAGCTCACGACCAACTGGTCCGAAGATTCGGGTTCCACGTGGGGTGAGATCATCCTTGATCAGTACTGCTGCGTTTTCGTCGAAGCGGATATAGCTGCCGTCTGGACGGCGCTTTTCCTTCTTCACACGAACTACTACGCAACGAACAACTTCACCCTTTTTGACCGCAGCACCAGGAATTGCGTCCTTGACTGTGCCAATAAAGACGTCACCAATTG
This sequence comes from Actinomycetota bacterium, assembly GCA_037141855.1. Taxonomy (GTDB): domain Bacteria; phylum Actinomycetota; class Acidimicrobiia; order Acidimicrobiales; family Ilumatobacteraceae; genus UBA3006. The sequence goes on from JBAXBR010000064.1 coordinate 5,837, forward strand.
ATGCGTAACGACGGCGTGTTCCACCAAGAACCTTGATGCACAACACTTCCTTTGCGCCACTGTTGTCGGCAACGCGAAGACGGGACTCTTGCTGAATCATTTTGCACGCTCCAATACTTCAACGAGGCGCCAACGCTTTTGCTTCGACATTGGGCGAGTTTCCATTACGCGAACGCGGTCACCGATTTGTGCATCGTTGGCCTCGTCGTGTGCGTACAACTTCTTGGTGCGCTGAACGAACTTTGAGTAACGCGGGTGACGCACTCGCTCAACGATTGAGATAACAATCGTCTTGTTCATCTTGTTTGACACCACGATGCCTTCGCGCACCTTGCGGGCGTTGCGAACAGCTTCGTCTGTTGTTGCAGATGTGGTTGTTGTTTCAGTCATGACTTACTCACTTCCCTGCTGATTCAGCAGCAGCGATTTCCTGCTGACGAATGAGAGTGTTGATACGTGCAATTTGCTTCTTCACTGCGCCCAACTCGGCGGTGTTGTCGAGTTGACCCGTCGCATGACGGAAACGAAGGTTGAGAGCTTCTTGCTTTGACTTGCGAAGTTCGTCCACCAATGTGGTGAGATCCATTTCGCGGAGATCGGCTAGTTCACGTGCCATGTCAGATTGCCTCCTCGCGACTTACGACGCGGGCCTTGATTGGCAGCTTTTGCACTGCGCGATCAAGCGCTTGGTGCGCAGTTGCTGCGTTTGGATACGACAGTTCGAACATGATGCGACCTGGTTTCACCACGGCAACCCACAATTCAGGGTTTCCTTTTCCAGAACCCATGCGGGTTTCGGCTGGCTTCTTGGTCACTGACTTGTCAGGGAAAATGTTGATCCACACTTTTCCACCACGCTTGATGTGACGGGTCATGGCAATACGTGCTGCTTCGATTTGGCGTGCGGTAATCCAGCCTGGTTCAAGAGCCTGAATGCCGTACTCACCGAAAGCGAGTTCGTTTCCACCCTTTGACACACCGGTCATACGACCACGGTGGTGCTTACGGTGTTTTACTTTGCGAGGTGACAACATAATTTACTCCCGACCAAACTTCGGTGTCTCGTGGGTTTCCACGATTCGACGTTGGATGTCTTCTTCTTCCGCCAACAAGCGCTCGAACTCTGGATCAGCTTCCTTCACCAATGGAACGATTTCGGTGTCAGCAAGATCGGCAACGCGTGGGCCAGCTGAAGTAACAACCTTCAACGTGGCATCCGAATGTCCTGATGTTTGACCAACTGCCATCGCTGCTTCACGAGCAATGCGATCGTCGTTAGGGCTCTTGTACGGAAGGATTTCGCCCTTGTACAACCACACCTTTACGCCAATGCGACCAGCTGATGTTGCTGCTTCACGGAATCCGTAATCGATGTCTGCACGCAGTGTGTGCAATGGAACACGACCTTCGCGGTACCACTCGGTGCGGCACATTTCTGCTCCACCAAGACGACCTGAACACTGAATTCGAAT
>JBAXBR010000065.1:0-7257 GCA_037141855.1 Actinomycetota bacterium
CTGGAAGCGAGTCGGCCATTCCGCCCGGCACCACCACTGCAGGAAGTCCAAGCAAGTTTGCTGGCAACACAGCACGTAATTGTTGCAACGTTCCCATTGCACTTTCAACATCTTTGATGTCGTTGTCGTACACAAATGCTGGCTCTGTCCATGTTGGACAAATAAGCACTGGGTTTTCCTGAAACCACAATGACCAGCGTCGCGCAACACCATTGCGTTGAGTTTGCGCATTTGCCCAGCCGGCAAAATCAATGTCAGTCATTCCTTCACGAGTGAGCTCGAGAAAACGTCTTCCGCCCTCGCCCATCACCATGTTCAGCAAGTCAAGTTGCAACGTGAGTTCACCATTCATTTGGTCTGACCACAGCTGGCATGCAAGTTCGAAATCTGGTGGAGTGCTTTCGACAACTTCGTGACCAGCATTTGACAACGCATCTGCCGCATTGCGCACCGCTTGCATAATTTGCGGGTGCGTAGTTCCACCTGGTGGATTCGTCATCACTACAACGCGCGTTTTCTTTGCAGCAGGAAATTCATCGAGCACAACAGGAACGCTGATCGGGTCGCGTGCGTGTGCACCTGCAACCACTCGCAAGCCAGCACGCACGTCGGCAATGCGACGTGCCATTACACCTTGTCCGAGCATGAGCTGGGAGCTCAGTCCGAAGTCTTCAATAGGAAACATTTGTGCATCCGGCACAACACCTTTGGTCGGCATGATGGAAGCAATGCCATTGCAATGCGCAGGGTTGCGCAGCGATCCACCGATGTCGTTGCCAAGACCAAGCGGCGACATTCCACTTGCAAGTGCAGCGCCTTCTCCTCCACTCGACCCGCCAGCAGTGCGGTCCGATTTCCATGGGTTTTTCGTGCGCCCGTACAGGGTGCTGTCGGTATGAACGCGTAGGCCCAAGTCGGGCATGTTGGTGCGTCCCAGCATGATTGCCCCAGATGCACGCATGCGCTCAATTGTTGGTGCATCAATAGCGGGAATGGCTTCAGCAAGGGCTGTGATGCCTTGGGTGGTGGCCTGACCAGCGACGTCGATGTTGATCTTGACCGTGTACGGAACTCCATGAAGAGGACCGATTGGGCCTCCCTGCGAAAGAGCCTTGTCGGCAGCATCGGCGCCAGCACGAGCTTCGTCGGCCATCACTCGAATAATGGCATTCACCTTCGGGTTCACTTCATCGATTCGCGCGAGGTGCGCGTCAACGACTTCCCTGCTGGAAAACTTCTTACTGCGAATACCTTCCGCAAGGTCGAGAGCACTTTTACGCCACAGTTCGTTCGTCATATTTCCCCTTTTAACCAAGAGTACCCAATCAAGGCACGGGCACTAGATTCGGAGCGTGGTAAAGAATCAGAAATTGTTCGGATCGTTTTTGATTGTGTTTGCCAGTGCATGTTTCGCCATGGTTCCGTTTATGGCAAAAACCACGTATGACGAAGGCGCCAATGCACTCGGCATGTTGTCTGCCCGATTCGCCATGTCGGCGATCATGATGGTGGTACTTCGCTTAGTTTTGGTTCGCGACACACCCTGGCCAAGAAAGCAACTGCTTCCCGACTTGCTCTCGCTTGGATTCGTTGGCATCACTATATGTTCGCTCACGTACTTCACCGCTATTCGTGATATTGACACGAGCCTTGCAATTGTTATTTTCTATTGCAACCCGGTCATGGTGGTGCTTGCTTCGTGGTTGATCTACAAAAAGAAGCCATCAAAGAGCATTGTGTACGCGTTGATCTTCACCATGGTTGGCGTCGGCATCACAACAGGCGAAATTGGTGGAGGTAGTTCGCGTGCAGTGATGCTCGTACTCATCTCTTCACTTGCTTATGTGTTCTATGCACTTGGCTGTTCTCGTTCATTGAAACACACCGACATGTTCACTGGTGTCACGTTTGTCAATATCGGCGCGGCACTCGGTTTTAATTTGTACGCGCTTGTTTCCCATGGCGGAATGAAACCCGATTACCCAGACACCACTAAAGGTTGGCTCGTCATAGTTGCGCTGGCAATTGTTGGAACCGTATTCCCAACTTCAACCTTCTTCATGGGCTTGAAGCGCATCGGAACGAACATGACGTCAATCTTCACAACGAGCGAACCTGTTTTCGGAATTGCGTGTGGAATTTTCATCTTGAACGAGCACCTCTCGCTAAATCGAGTCATCGGCGCAGCTTTCGTTATTGGCGCATTACTGATGCTGTCGGTGGTTGAATCTCGTTCTGAAACTGTTACTGCCCACCAGTAACGGGATATTGCTCAATCACTTCCCGCAATTCAGCCACTACCGCATTGCGTTGTTCAGCAACAGTCTTGCCAAGTCGCACCACCACAAGATCGCGATCGGGAATCACGATGATGTATTGGCCCTCATACCCCGACGCCACAAGGCTGTTGCGCTCTCCCGGCAATGTCCACCAGTGAGCGCCATAACCCAAACCAGTCTCGTCATCGAACACGTGCTGAGTTCGCGCATGGTCCACCCAACCTTCAGGCAGAATCCGCTTCCCATTGCACATTCCATCGTGCAGATACAACTGTCCAAACTTGGCGAATTCTCGTGCCGTTGCATACACATATGACGAACCGACGAACGTTCCTGTGGCATCAAACTTGGGTTCGGCCTGCATACCAATTGCATCGAACAGTCTGGTTCGTATGAAACGCTCAATGTTCACGTGTGAACCAGAAGCATCGCCAAGCACGTTGCCTAAATGCCGCGTCACAATGTTTGTCGTTCCCGACGAATACACCCATTCAGAACCGGGTGTTGTAGCAAGTGGTTGGGCAATGGCGTAGCCCCCATTGTCATCGACTCCTGAGCCAAACAACATTTCGATCACATCGGAAGCGTCGCCATCCACGTAGTCCTCTACCCAGGAAAGACCCGATCGCATTTCCAGCAACTGCTGCAACGTGATGTTGCGACGTTCATCATGTGCCCATTCAGGGAACAAATTGTTGTTTTCAACATGCAACAAGCCATCCATTTGCGCAATTCCAACCAGGGCATGCGTGATGCTCTTTGCCATCGACCACGAAATGAGAGAGGTCGCTGCCGTTACCTCTGGTCCGTAATACTCCGACACCACTTCGCCTTTGTGCAGCACTAATTGTGCAAGAGTCACATTGTCGCTTGTCATTGCTGGCCCTCCAAAAATTTAGCTATACACAGCACTTCATCAATCGCATCGTTTCGCAACATGCCGAGCTCGTCATGCACACCGTGCGGCGGAGCAATGGCATTCTGAATTTGCTTACTCAATGACGTAAGCGGCGTAAACAATTGATCTGCGTTACGAGTGGACATGAGCACTCCGTTGTCCACTTCATAGACAATATTGTCAAATGAAACCGCGAACTTGCCTTTACTGCACAGTTTTTCTGCTTGCTTCTGCCTACGCAACACGATCTCAAATATTTGAATTCGGTCGCGTAAATAAGCAGCCTCTTCGTATCGCTGTGCTTCTGAATGTGCATTCATCCGCTCGGTTAATGCGTCGAGCACATCATTGCTCTTTCCTGTAAGTGCGTCAGCCGCTTGTTGCACTGCATTCGCATAGGACTCTGGCTCGGCAGTACCCGAGCATGGGCATTGAGCAAGACCAAGGCGGGCAGCCGAACATACAGGCGCACCTTCAGGGGCAACGTAATTGCGACCCATACGCACCGTGCAACGCCGAAGTGGAATCACCGACTCGATGGCATCAACCACTTCACTTGCCATGCTGCGGGTAGATATGGGCCCAATACAAATGCCTTTTGCTGATGGCGTCTTAGACACCAAGAGACGCGGCCACTCTTCTTCGGTGGTCAGTCGAACGTAGCAATACTTTGCCGTTCGCGTTCCAGCATGGTTGTAGCGCGGGCGAAGCCTGCCAATTATGCGCAACTCCAATACTTCGGCGGTCAGCAAGTCTGGTGTCTGGATGTATTCAATACTTTGCATCAGCTTGAGCAGCGAACCCACTTTTGTTCGCGATTCGTTTGTTCCAAAGTAACTACGCACACGTGAGCGCAAGTTACTGGCCTTACCCACATACAGAACCTCGCCTTGTGCGTCAGTGAACATGTACACACCAGCGGTTCGAGGCAGCCCCTCGGTGAGTTTTAACTTTTTCGCCTGCGGATGCGAGCCAAGCTTTGGTAATGCAATGAGATCATTCAGGTCGTACACGCCAAAACCAGCAGCACGTTCAATCAAATAATGCAGCAAATCACCAGTTGCCAACACATCGTTCATCGCACGGTGAGCAGGTTGATGCTTGAGCCCGAGGCTCTCGGCCAACGTAGACAATTTGCAGTTCGGAACTTCGCTACGCACCAATCGCCGCGCTAATGAAACCGTATCCACCACTTTGTTGGTAAGTCGAGGCCGGCCATCACGCTCGAGTGACGACTGAATGAACCCCATGTCGAATCGAGCATTATGAGCCACGATTACGGAGTCGCCAATGAATTCGACAAGATCGTTGAGCACATCTTCAATTGGTGGCGAATTCATGACCATGATGTCGGTAATGCCGGTGAGCATCACGATGAATGACGGAATTGCACATCCCGGATTCACCAAGGTATTAAAGCGCGCGATTTCTTCCCCGCCCTGGTATTTCACTGCACCGATTTCAGTAATACCGCCAACGTCTGCAGACGACCCTGCGGTTTCTAAGTCAAGAACACAAAACACCACATTCGACAATGCCGGACTCGCATCGTCAAGTGAAAGTTGCATGATTTACCGAGTGTAATTCTCGATTCGCATACACAAATGATCAAGCTCACTTCGATCATGACTGACCACAATGGCACTGACCCCAAGCCGAACGAGATGCTCGCGAATGAGGTTCCGCACACTTACGCGCGATTCTTCGTCGATTGCCGATAGCGGCTCGTCGAGCAACACAGCCAGAGGACTGCCAATCAGCGCGCGGACAATTGCCACCCGTTGACTTTGCCCGCCAGACAACGTTGGGGCCAATTGTTGCGCAACATTGGCGACTCCAAATTGATCCAGCATCTCTCTTGCCATTTTGCGTGCTTCACCGCGCTTTACCCCACGCATCATCAATGGAAATGCGACATTGTCAATTGCCGTCATAAATGGAAACAGCGAATGATCCTGGAACACCATGCCGATGTGTCGCAGTTCTGGCTGTATAAACACATTCGCGGCAGGAGCGTCGACAAGTGTGTTGTTCACCTTCAACTCACCCTTGCCAAGAGGACACAACCCAGTGATTGTTCGTAACACCGATGTTTTTCCTGATCCGTTCACACCGAACATGCCAACGACTTCATTGTCAATGTCAATTGCAAACTCGCGCGAAAAACTGCCAACTTCAACAATGCCGTGTAATGAAATCATTGTGATGCTCCACCAATCCAACGATCGCGTAGCCCAATAAGTACCGCTACACACACCGCGACGAGGAGAAAGCTGAGTGCATACGCGCCTTCCGGGTTGCTCTCCAACATGGTGTACACCGCAAGTGGAGCAGTTTGTGTTTTGCCTTGAATGTTTCCTGCAAACGTGATGGTTGCTCCAAACTCGCCCAGCGCCCGCGCCCACGCGAGCATGAGCCCTGCAATGAGCGACGGCTTCAGTAGTGGCAACGTGACACGAATGAACCGAGTGAAGTCAGATGCCCCCATCACGGCTGCGGCTTCCTCGTATTTTGTATCAATGGACCTAAGTCCGCCTTCGAGCGATAACACTAAAAATGGGAGCGCAACAAAAGCTTCAGCGATGATTACTCCCCACAGCGAAAACGTCAATTGAATGCCAAACAGATTATTGAGCACTCCTCCAAGCAGACCGTTCGATTTGCCATAGGCACCCAATAGCGCAACTCCGCCAACAACGGGTGGTAGCACCATGGGCAATAACACCAGTGCTCGAACGAAACGCCGACCAGAAAATTGCATACGTGCAAGACACCAGGCAAGAGGAAGGCCAAGCACAAGAGCCAAAGCAGTTGCACACACCGATGCATACAGGGAAATTCGCAAGGCGTCACGCGTTGCAACATCGGTTAACTGCGCCCACAATGTTGACCAAGCAACGCGTTTCATGAGTCCAACAATGGGTAATGCAAGAAACGCAACGCCAAGCAGAGCTCCGATGCGCACAAAGCGCGGGGTACGTGAACTGACGTGTTTCATTTACGGTACTAAAAACCCGAATGTGCTCAACACCTTTTGCCCCGCAGGCGAAAGCACATACTGAATAAACACCTGGGCTTGGGCAGAATTTTTGATTCCTCGGATAACACCAATTCCATAACTGGCCTTGACGTTCTTGCCGGCGGGAATTGCCAAACCGACAACTTGCTTCTTTGCCGACAACGCGTCGGTCGCATACACAATTCCTGCGTCGGCATCACCTGTCGCTACTGCATTCAACGTGGCTGTTGCATCGACGCCTCGAGATATTTTTGATTCGGATATCACCACGCCATAACGCGACAGCACAGTCGTCGCATACAGGCCACACGGCGCTGTCTTTGCACACAACGAAATGGTTGACGCCTTCGACAGGTCTGCAACCGATGTAATCCGCAGTGGGTTTCCCGGTTTCACGATGAGTTGCATTGAGTTGCGCGCAAACACCTTCGGCGATTTCACCACATTGCCCGAAGCCAGCAACTTGTCAAAGCTTGCAAGGTCGGCTGCAGCAAATACGTCTGCAGGAGCACCAGATTGAATTTGTGACACCAAACTGGACGAAGAAGCAAAATTGAATCGCACTTTGATTAATGGATTTACCTTTTCGAATTGCTTCCCTATCTCGGTATAAGCAAGTGCCAGCGAGGCCGCAGCCGACACTGTGATTGTGGTTTTATTTACCTCAGTTCGTTCAGCTTGTACAGGCGTGCCGGTCGCGACAACAAATATCGACAAAACAACTGCGAGTGATCTCACTCTGGCTAGAATAGTCACAGTGAGACTATATACGCCATCAGTTCTGGACCACATAGTCCTGGCACTGATCTGCGAAAAACCGCAGCACGGGTTTGCAATTTCGAAGGAACTTGATGCCGACGAATCGCTCGTCACGGTCATGAAGGTGCGCCGCCCCCTGGTGTATCGATCAATCAACAGCCTTGAGGCAGCAGGCCTCATCAAGCCAACGAAAACCGAAGCGGGTGCACAAGGCTCAGAACGAACCGTGTATTCACCCACCTCGCGTGGAAAGGCTGCCTCAACGGAATGGCTGAACACCATAGTTGAGCATCCCCGGGATG